>NZ_OY728607.1:1465000-1678977 GCF_963422225.1 Candidatus Trichorickettsia mobilis | reverse complement strand
TCATTATATCACTACCATCAACTATTCCTTCAATATTCTGAAAACGCGCTTTTAAAAGATAATTATCTTTGCCTACTGAATTTCCTCTGTTAACATTAATTGCAAAAGCAATAAAGGTTACAGCTATAGCTATAACCCCCGCTCCAACTAGAGTTTCTAAAATATTTTGTTTCATATTATTTTGGTTGCCATTTTTTATAATCAGCCGATACTTCTTTTCTAACCTGACCACTGGTTAGTGGATAGTATGCTAGTTTAGAGCCAGTAAGATTAGGTAAATGATTTTGTTGCCAAACAAAACTCTTTGCTGAAGCAGCTGGTATTTCATCGACCGTATAATGCAACCAAGCATGCCATAATGGTGGTATTTTCGAAGGTTCAGCACTACCCTTGTATATTACGTATCTTTTTTTATTACCTAAGGAATCAACTTTATTGCCTTCATAATACTTGTTGCCAAATTGATCAACGCCCACTACTTTATAACAAATTTCAATCACAAGTTTGTTTAATATCGACATTTTAACATCCTAATTGCCATCTCCTTACCTTGATTTGCAAGCCTGTCGGCAATTTCATTACCAATATTATTTGAGTGCCCCTTAACCCAATGCCACGTTATATTAGGCCTCTTTCCAAATTCTACTTCTGCAGATGATTTGTACACAGGTCTGGTACTCGAATCCGAAACAAACCAAAAGTGCGCTGCGGATCTGCGTTCCGTGTCTCCTTCAAATTCTCTCTCTTCGCTAAGTTTTAAAAGAGGCCTATTATATTTACCTAGCTCTAAATATAATTGTTGCCATAAATCAGAGTTTTTTACAAGCTTATTAGTAGTTGTGCGCCAATTATTTGTGATCCACTTATGTATCCATTGTGTTATACCAAGTTGGACATATTTACTGTCCGTATAGATTTCGATATCACACGCACATGCTTTTAAAGTTTTCAATGCTTCAATTGCCGCTTTTAGTTCCATACGATTATTAGTAGTTTGCAACTCATGACCAAAGATTTCTTTAATATTGCCTCCATATTGCAGCATAGCTCCCCAACCTCCAGGCCCAGGATTGCCGGCACAAGCACCATCAGTGTATATACGTAATATATCTTTCAAATTACAATTTCTTTTTATTACGAAATTTATCCAATACGATTACATTATCCTTGGCTTCTTTTGTATTATTGGCATTGCCGCCGCTAGTATTCAAGATTTCTTGTGATACTACACTTAATTCATCTAACAAATCTATATTCTCAGGATACTTAAATTGTAAGCTAAATTTAGTACTTGGATCTACAAATCCTGTTATAGCACGAAACGGCACTTTAATATGCTCATGAATTCCATCAAAACTTATACCAACAGAAAAATTACTAGATTCTACTGTCAAATTATCAAACTGATGTTGTAATACCACAGTGATCTCTTGCTGGTAACGTTGCTTCATTCTTGCTGATAATTGTACTAATGGATCTTGAGTGTTAAATGAGATATACAAGCTATGATCACCTTGTAACCCTTCATTTTGAACCTGCAGCAACACTTTCTTTATAACCTCAAGCATGGCTTCATCAAGAAATTTATGGTAATTAACAGTCATAATTATTAGCGATTATTAAGAACAAAGATATGTTTAAAGTATTTCAGAAACTAAGTACTAGCCATCTCTCTCACAATAATTGACAAGACAGAGTTTGTGAGATAGCTAGTGAACTTGAATAATAAACATCTAAATTGATCGAAGATATTACTCAACTAATTTTTAACAAAATTCTCAAAAGAACCAAAAAAGTTTGGTAGCGGGGCTTTTCTGTTGCCCGGATAAACCCCAACCGCGTAGTGTTAAGCAGCCGCTGCTGCAAAACCTACGGAACGATTATTATCGTTTGCATTTGTTGTTTTGACCCAAAAAACCTAAATAATTAGATTCTTCAGCGGAATCATACTGAGCAAAAATCATTCCTTTATTAAGCACGTCGATCCTATTTCGCCCCCAAAAACAAGTTAATGGTGGAGGCGCCGGGTACTGCCCCCGAGTCCGCAACTTCTATTTCAAATAACGTTTATTGCTATAGCCGTAAAATCACAGCAATGATTATTATTGCATATTTTTATCGGGAAAGCAAAAACTTACTATCTATTTTACAATAAAAATACTCACTAAACTTTTATAATGAAAATCTACAGAACACCAAATAATATTTATTATTTATCATTGACATAGCGTATTGTACAATGCATAACTAAAATGTACAAATGATTTGTATTGCGTCGGTCATCTAGCTATATACAAAATATTATAGAATTAATTATAGACTATATATTGTGATGTCTTCATTTTAAGATTATATTTTTATAATATATGAATAAATATTTTTGCCGTTTAATGATATTATTATCATTATCGATATACTCCCCCATCATTATTGGTGCTAATTTTATAGAATACAATATTTTAATAGAGAATCATTATTTTCAACCTTCTATTATAGAAATACCCACAGGTCAAAAGATACGTCTTACGATATGTAACAATGATAATACAATGGAAGAATTCGAGAGCATAGATCTAAAGCGTGAAAAAATTATACCGAGTCATACCTGTGTGCATATAATACTTGCCCCTTTAAAACCAGGAAAATACAATTTTATGGGAGAATTTCACCAAGATACTGCTAATGGTCATATAATAGTAAAATAAATAATGAAATAGTAGGATAGCGTGTTTAAAATTGCTGTTATCATTTTTCGGGAAAGTCTAGAAATTGCCCTTATACTTGGCATTTTGATGGCTGTTACTAAAAAAATAGAAAATTCACGGATGCATATTATCGCCGGGGTTATGCTAGGGGTAGTAATAGCTTCGCTATTTGCATTCTTTACCAAAACAATCTCACTTTCATTCAGTGGATTAGGAGATGAAATAGTTAATTCAACTATAATTTTAGTAACTGTGGTTATGATTAGCTGTACTATTATCTGGATGCAAGACTTTGCTAATAAAATGAAACAGGATTTTGAAACTTTATCAATAGCAATTAATAACGGCACTGTTAGCCGTTTCGTGTTAACCTCAATTGTTGCTACTACTATCCTAAGAGAAGGAGTAGAAATCATGCTATGTGTTTATAGTATCGCTTCAATGGAACAAGTAGATATGGATGATTATTTATTTGGCCTTGCTCTAGGCTCAGCCACTGGGTTATCATCTGGTATTTTAATATATTGGGGATTACTCAAATTGGCAAAAAAATATTTGTTTAAAGTATCTTCGGTATTATTAATGTTTATTGCCGCCGGGCTTGCCAGTGAGGCCGCTAGCATTTTAACTTCATCTGGGATTATTGAGATATTTTCTGATGAGTTATGGGACAGTAATTGGCTTATTGACGATAGAAGTGTTACCGGTCAAATGCTAAAAGCTGTTGCGGGATACACCGCAAGGCCTAATGGTATGCAGATTATATTTTACTTTTCTACATTATTTTCAATAGGAGTTTTGATACTGTTACAACAAAAACTGTATGCAAAAGCTAAAACTAAATAGAGGAAAAATATGCTGAAATTCTTATCAGAATTCGGTCCTTTAGCTGCTTTTCTTATAGGTTATATATATGGTAACGGTATGAGAGACGCAGCTCTTTATATGTTACTTTCATCAATGATTGGCATCACCATTTGCTATATCTTTGAGAGAAGATTTTATACATTTTCATTAGTATCGTTTGGTATATTATTCGTTTCAGCTGCCGCTACCTTAATCAGCGGTAATTCTATGTTTATCAAGATGAAACCTACTATACTATATATAATCTTTGCTTGTACTCTTTTGTTCACCGCAATAAAAAACCGCCCGGTAATGAAATCACTATTAAGCCATACTTTCAATTTAAAAGAAGAAAGCTGGATTACTCTAAGTTATCGATTTGCAGCCTTCTTCTTCTTTATGGCTATAATTAATGAATTAGTATGGCGAAATTTTGATGAATTATTTTGGGTAAAGTTCAAGGTATTTGGAGCAGTACCTTTAACTTTATTATTTATTGTACTTCAACTACCTTTCTTACTAAAAAATAAAATAAATGACGACACCAAAAAATCTTAAATTAACGCGAGTTGCCAATTGAAATGTTTTAAACACCACAGATACCAGTTCGTCATTGCGAGACCACGAAGTGGTCGCAGCAATCTGGTTAACAGTCTGTTCATTTCCTGGATTGCTTCGACTTCGTCTCGCAATGATGGTGAGTACCAAGCAAAACTGTTAGTATCGTCTCTTTTTCCTTAACTTGACGAGTATGGTTCATTGAACACTCTCGAATTTTTATATGAGTAAAACAAAAAAAAGATACTCTTGTTCTACTTGCGGCAGCATTGTTAATAAATGGTCAGGACAATGTTTTGATTGTGGTGCATGGGGTAGCATTAACGAAGAAGCAATCGAATATAACCTGAACCAAATTAAGCCATTAGGCACTCCGCAAGTCACCACTGCCCTTGATGCTAATGTAGCAAATAATATACGTATTATTACCGCCATTGAAGAACTAAATCGCGTATTAGGAGGCGGGTTAGTTACATCTTCCGCTATCCTTATTGGTGGAGATCCGGGTATTGGCAAATCTACTTTGCTACTACAATTAGCAGCAAGCCTTACTGCTAATAAGATCGGATGTTTATACGTTACTGGCGAGGAATCACCAGAACAAATCAAACTTAGAGCTTTAAGACTAGGTATTGCTAATAATTCTACTAATATCCTAGCTGCAACGAACATAGAAGATATTATCGCCACCATTGATTCGTATAACAACAGACTTTTACCACAATTAGAGCAAAAAAATGATGCTTGTGTGGTAATCATCGATTCAATACAAACTATGTCATCTAATAGTTTATCTGCTGCCGCAGGAACTGTTTCACAAATCCGCGCCTGTACATTTGAACTCATAGATTATGCCAAGCATCATAATATTATTTTATTGTTAGCATGCCATGTCACCAAAGATGGACAACTAGCTGGTCCTAAGATGCTTGAACATATGGTTGATACAGTATTATATTTTGAAGGAGACTATAACAATCATTTTCGTATTTTACGTTCAATAAAGAATCGCTTTGGCTCCGTTAATGAAATCGGCGTATTTGAAATGACAGCACTTGGGTTACAGGAAGTACCAAATCCATCAGAATTATTTTTATCAAGATCTGATAAAGCCGCAAGTGGTAGTGCAGTATTTGCCGGAATTGAAGGCTCTAGAGCATTATTGATAGAAATTCAGGCATTAATAGCTCCATCACATATGGCCATGCCTAGACGTTCAGTAGTAGGATGGGATGTAAATCGCCTATCGATGATGATAGCAGTGCTTAATGTTCGTTTTGGTTTGAATTTATCTGCACATGAAGTATATCTTACTATTGCCGGGGGCTTAAGAATTACTGAACCTGCCACAGATCTTGCAGTAGCTGCCGCACTCATTTCAGCAGCTACTAACATACCGATTCCACCAGAAATGGTTTTTTTTGGCGAAGTGGCTCTTAGTGGAGAAATACGTAAAGTAACTCGCAGCGAAATACGAGGAAAAGAAGCAATGCGAATGGGATTTAATCAGATTATTTGCGCTGGTTATCAGAATAATCCTGATGATCACTTAATTCGCCAGATTGTGCATCTCAAACAATTAAAAAGTATCATTAGCTAACCATCATGATTACTTCACTAGATACTACCGAAGCAATTCTTTACCAAATAGAAAATTTAAGTAGCGCTAGGAAGTATATAACTAATACTCAAAAATCATTAACTATTACCAACTCACCAAATAGTATAAAATACTATGGCATCCTGGTGCTTGATTACATCTTTAACACTTTGCAAAAAGAATTTCCTCAAATAACAGATGTTATCGTCGATGTAGGCGATGATCACGCAGCTTTATTCACAGCAAAAAAACTTGGTTATAAGAACATAAAATATACTGGAAATTCAAGTGCTGCAAAAATAATGAATACTGAATATTAACTTCTATGTAAGTTTGATTAGTACAACAATGTCACTATAGTATTTATTCTTACTAATAAATAGAATCATTAAATTGATTATTATTCATGATTATTTTATACCGATTGCAATAATTAACACGGTGTATTTATCCAGTCTCTATACATAATTGATTTTACTAAATCTACA
Source organism: Candidatus Trichorickettsia mobilis (assembly GCF_963422225.1). Lineage (NCBI taxonomy): Bacteria > Pseudomonadati > Pseudomonadota > Alphaproteobacteria > Rickettsiales > Rickettsiaceae > Candidatus Trichorickettsia > Candidatus Trichorickettsia mobilis. The sequence continues at coordinate 1,672,780 of NZ_OY728607.1, read as the reverse complement.
TTCTGAGCAAGTTGATTCCAAGCGTAACAAGCCATAGTGACAATATCTTCATATGCACCGTAACATTGGTTAGACAAGAAATGATTTTTGATCCACTCCCAAACTTGTTCCATTGCATTAAGTTCTGGTGCATAAGGCGGAAGCGGTATCAAAGTGATATTGCTTGGAACAGTTAGTTTTTTGGCTGTGTGCCAACCTGCATTATCCATTAGTAAAGCTATATGTCGGTTGCTTTGAGTAGTGAGAGAAAGGTCTTCTAAGAATTTATTCATTGCCCGTGTGTTGGCATATGGTAAAATTAATGCAAAAGATTCTCCCGTATCATGGCAAGCAGCTCCGTAAATGTATGTTGAAATGAATTGCTGTTGCCGAACTTTACGGGGTCTAGTGCCGCGTTTAGCCCATATACGAGTTAAGCTACCTTGTTGCCCAACTCGAGTTTCATCCTGAGACCATATATCAACGTTACATCTATCGATATTTTTTGGTAATAATTCTGTTAACATGTCTGGGAAGTTTTTTTATATGTATTTTGAGTCTCTTGATTTGACTTTGGATGCATTGAACGAGAAGTAATCCAGCTAAAACCAAGGCGATGCATAGTATTGTAGACTGTTTTTAAAGCGCATTTAGCGCCATATTCCTCAAGCAACATGTTATGTAGCTCCTTTGCGGTTATATACCCGCCAGTTTCACTTTCACTGAGCATATTGATTTTATCAAAAAGAGCAGATTCTTGTAGAGTGTTAATCTTCCTAGGAGCGCCGCTTCTTTGTGATTCAAATAAACCTTCAAAACCATGATTTCTAAATCTTCTGAGCCATGATTGCACGGTTTTCCAGTGCAACTTCACTATTGCAGATATGGCTTTAAAAGATTTGCCTAATTGAAGGTGATACATCGCCAATAAACGTATGCGATTCCGACCATGCGGCTCATGTTTCATCATTTTTATAAAATCATGATCATGAAAACCTAGCGGCAATATTAACTTAGCTATTTGAGTACCTTTTATCCGTTAAAAATCCATTTTAGGCCACCGCGTTAATTATTGCAATTGGTATTATACCTTTCTCGCAAACAAAATTAAGGCAGTAAAATGAAAAAAAGCTTCAAAGAATTGACTAAGATCAATAATGTTAATTATATGGAATTTGTCAATCAAGGAGAGGATAGTAAAGTAATAGAATTTTTTAGTAATCTACGAAGCTTAAGAGTGGCTAAACAAAACCTTATAAAAATTGTTCAGTATTTGGAACAAACAGGTGAAGAAGGAAGATCTACTAAATACCTAAATAAAGCAGAAGAAATCGGTCTTAGAAATATAGCTAAACCTCTATAAAACGGTTATAATCAAAGGGTATAATTAAAATAATTGTTATGACATATTCGATAGATTTTAGAAAGAAAGTACTGGCTATCAAAGAAAAAGAGAAGATGAGTTTTGAATCAATATCAAAACGTTTTGGAGTAGGAAAAAACACGGTATTTGTATGGACTAAAAAAATATCTCCTCTAAAGAATAGGAATAGAGCTTCGAAAAAAATACCGATTGATAAATTGAGAGAAGACGTGGTGCAATATAGTGACGCGTATCAATATGAAAGAGCTGAGCGGTTAGGAGTGAGTAAATCTGGAATACAAAAAGCATTAAAGAAGTTGAACATTACGTATAAAAAAAGCTTTAAAACATCCGAAGGCAAAAGAAGAAGAGAGGTTAGAATTTCAGAATAAGATAAAAAAGTACGAGGCAGAGGAAAAAGTTATTGTCTTTACCGATGAGAGCGGGTTTGTCCATAGCGCGCCTAGAACTCACGGATATTCGGCAAAAGGCAAGAGGTGTTATGGTGTTCATGATTGGCATCCGTCAAAAAGAACTAATGTTATAGGGGCATTAGTAGGTAAATCGCTGCTAACCGTGTCAATTTTTGACGGCAATGTTAATACAGTTATTTTTAACAGCTGGGTAGAACAAGATTTAATACCGAAATTACCTAATAATTCCGTGGTTGTGACAGACAATGCAAGTTTCCATAAAAGTCCGTATTTAAAAACTATGATAGAAAAAGCTGGTCATATATTGGAGTACTTACCGCCTTATTCTCCTGATTTGAATCCTATTGAACCAAAATGGGCTCAAGCTAAATCTAGAAGAAGGAAATATCGCTGTGACGTAGACACTCTGTTTGAAAAGTACATGTTATAACCGTTTTATAGGGGTTTAGCTATATCAGAGAAATAGCTGCAGACTATGCAGACCAAAATAAAGACGAAATGGCAATAGACTTATGCAAACAAGCTTATAATAACCTAGATAAGACGTATCTTCTTGAAGAGTTGGTTGAGAATAACATATCTCATATTACAACAGATGAAGACGAATTATATACTATGTATAACAGAAGTATCGAGTACCTCAAGGAAGCCTTTAATCTAGCTCCTAACGATCCCATTATATTTAAGAAATTAATAACAAATCTGGAAGTACTTGAAAAACATGGAGAAGTAATAAGGCTGTGTAACAAAGCACAAATAGATGATATAAAGAAAGCTGATATTCTCGAACAAACAGTTAATTTTGAAAATTATAGCACTGAAGTCAGACAAAAATACATGTTAAAAATTTTAGAGTTAAATCCTCAGATTTATAATTCTGATAGTAATATAATACATCAAATAGTAAACAATTTTGTTGAATTAGAGCAATATGACAAAGCTATAGAAATATGCGACCAAGCAAATATATCTGATGCTGAGAAAATAACAATTTTTGAAGAAACTGGATTACTTGGCAACAATTATGAAGCCAGTTAGAAAAAATTCTAGTCTTCTCAATTTATAGTTGAAAACAGTTGAATTAGCTTAAAATAAACTAAGTCGTTCCGAACTATAAACTATAATAAGTCACCTCTAACTTGTTTTGAGATCTTATGATATTTGTGAACGTTCACGGTTTTTAAGTTTGAACGTCAATATACGACTTACAAAACTGGCGACCAACGTCATTGCGAAAAGCTTTAGCTCTGAAGCAATCCAGTTCTCTGCACTTTGCACTAGACCTTCTGGATTGCTTCGGCTAAAAGCCTCAGCTCAGACGACTTTTTTTAAAAACCGTGAACACTTACCAATTTTTAGCGATTTTGATTGGCAACTCACATATTATAAAAGATTGTTGGAAGTAAAAAATTAATCCAATAATTTATTGAGAATAGCAGTATTTGACAATACCGCATTTCCTGTTTGACTTGCCAATGCATCAATCACCTCAATAACTTTTGCTCCAACAACTTGCGCCTGACGCCGTTTATTGACAATTTGAGGATCATTCTTAGTTACTGCGATTACTGCGGGACAAATATCCTGTACTAGTTGATTATAGTCATCAAATCCTTTTAAAACCGGCAACACGACTACCTCATCAACAAAACGTAAACTGCTCAAATTTTCTGCACGCTGCCGCTGATTATGAATTGGATGACGCTTCTTATAATTAAGAATAGTTTCGTCTGGTTCTAAAGCAACAATTAAATAATCACCTTGCGCTCTAGCTTTACGCAAAAATTGCAGATGACCATAGTGTAACAAGTCAAAACATCCACCAACTAAAACGATATTATGATTGCTTGAACATTTATGCACTGATCGCTTGTGGTAGGAAATAATCTTGGCGGGCATATTATCTTTAACTGTATACGAGCTACATGCTTGAAGCATGGTAAATATTACTATATTACAGAAAAATACTTTGAGATATTGGATAATGAGCATACTCACCTGCGACAGAAAATTAGAGAATAGCTCTCTCAGAACTTGTCTGACACATGCATCTAAGAGGTAATTTGTTGTCAAACTCATCTCTAAATATCCACTTCAAGACAAGTTCTCACACACTCCTTGAGTTTATAGGTGAAGTCTGCGCTTGAGAGTGTTCACGGAAATCTACGCGGCAAGTTTAAGAGAAAGAGACGATACGAACACTGTCGTTACGAAGCTTTAACCAAAGTAATCTAGTAAATACTATAACTGAATTGCTTCAAGCAAAGCTCTCGCAATGACTAGGTGTGGTGGTACTATCGTTTTAGAGAGCTTTTTCCAACATTGCTGATTTTGCCTGTTCAACTATCTGAGCAAATGCTTCCGGGTTATTTACCGCAAGTTCTGACAGCATTTTACGATCGATATCTATTTCAGCTTTTTTAAGTCCACCAACTAGCTGCGAATACACTATACCATGGATACGCGCAGCAGCATTGATTCTTTGAATCCACAAGCCCCTAAAATCACGCTTACGATTGCGGCGATCTCTATAGGCATACTGCAAAGCTTTTTCAACTTTTTCGATAGCGATACGAAAGCAGTTCTTAGCTCTACCTCGATAACCTTTGGCTAGTTTTAGAATTTTTTTATGACGATTTTTAGAAACTTTTCCTGATTTTGCACGAGACATATACTTTTTCCCTTAACCTTTTCCCTTACTTTTTCTCTTACTTTTCCCCTAGGTTAATTCGAGCCATATGGAAGAAAATACTTAATAATATTTTTAGCATCCTGAGGGCAAAGAATGGTAGTTCCTCTAAGGTTACGAAGCTGAGATTTAGTACGACGTCTCATAAAATGTTTTTTACCGGCCTGCGAAGCAATAACCTTGCCTGTAGCTGTAAGTTTAAACCGTTTCTTGACCGCCGACTTGGTTTTGAGTTTAGGCATAAAATTTCCTTAGATTTTGGTATTTACAAGATTATATATATCTTAGAGCTTGTCAGATCAGTAGATATTAAGAGAGGAATTTTTAGGAAAAACGAAGTCGAGTACCGCAGCGTACATAATAGTACGTGAAGAACGGAGACAAGTTTTGACGACAAAATTACCTCTTAGATGCACTGATCTGACAAGCTCTTAAGTTCTAAATAAGATTCAGATATATATACTAAATATTTGAGTAAACAATAGGCATACCAAAGCCATATCACTCAAGATCCGGTCAGTATATTATTTTCTGTATATTTTGCAAGACAAAAAACCATTATTGCTTGATTTTATTGGCTAATGAATATATTTCCCGTTTGCTATAAAATGACTTAAATTGTGCATGAGCCAATTCTGTAGCATTCTTAGTCGTCACTCCTTTAGTCAAATATAATTTCAACATTTGCTCAAGATTTTCTAAGGTAGCTGTGCTTTCTCTTTCATCAGCATGTCCTGATACCAATAACACAATTTCTCCTTTAAGTTGCTCTGGATATTGCTGGTAATGCTCAATTAATTGTGTCAAAGAGCCATATCTTAGATCCTGATATCTTTTAGTCAACTCTCTGGCTACAGCAGCCTCACGATTTCCCAGAACAGCTTTTGCCGTCGATAATGACTGTACTATTCTTTTTGCTGATTCAAAAAAAATTATAGTTGCCTTAATTGCTAATAATTCTGTAAAAATTTTTTGTTGACCTACGGTAGTTTTTGGTAAAAATCCTATAAATAAGAATCGATCAGACGGTAACCCGGAAATTGTCAAAGCAGCTATCGGTGCAGATACTCCAGGAAGCATGTCAATATGATAACCACTATCTCTTAATGTCCTGATTAACTTATAACCAGGATCAGAAACCAAAGGAGTGCCGGCATCAGAAATCAAGCTGACAATTTCACCCTTATCAATTAAAGCACAAACTAGCGCTCGCTGTTTAGTATCACTATGATCGTTATATACTTGCAGGCGAGTTTGAGTTATATTATGCTTGAGCAATAATTTTTGGGACACTCTAGTGTCTTCACATAAGATGACAGTTGAGCGCTTTAGGACGTCCAATGCTCTGATAGTAATATCATCAAGATTGCCAATCGGTGTAGATACAATATATAACCCAGGTTTTAATAACATACTAAAATAATTTTTAAGAATTTATCATGAACATTATAAAAGCAAAAATTTCATATTTCATCTTATTTATTGTTGTTGGAATTTTATCTTCATGTCAAACCACATCCAACATTCCCGAACCACATACTCCTTTAGTCACTGATATAGCAATCATGATGCCTCTTAGTGGAGCTGATGCTATTGTTGGACGGCAATATAGTGCTTTAATAAAAATGGGCATTGAAGATGGTTTAAAAACTAGTCATATCAACGTCACTTCATATGACGCTGCTGACGAAAAACAGGCACTGGCTTCATTAGAGAAAATAATAGCTCGTAAGACGAAAATTATCCTCGGCCCTCTATATTCGCCAATAACTTCATTAATTGCGAATAAAGCTAAAGAACATGACATTATAGTAATTACTATGTCAAATAATCCTGCTATAGCTGACTCCAAATTATTTGTTTTTGGTCATGCCCCATTAAAACAATTGACAAGAATTGTAAGTTATTTTTTAAATGCTGAAGCTAAGCACTTTATTGCTTTACTTCCAGCTGGGCAACACGCCCAAACGATTAGTAAAATTATTCAAGAAATGGCAATTACACAAAATTCTACTTTAGTACGTACTGAATTTTATGCTGACAACCCTGAATCAATCAATAAGGCGGTGAAAATCGTTGAAGCTAGTGTCGACAATTTAAACGAGATGGATGATATTACAACTAAACCAATTATATATTTAACAGATGATTATAAAAGTTTAAATCTGGTTTTTAATAGTATCCATAAATATAATTTAGACAAAAAAGCGATAATTATTGGTGATAACCGCATTGATATTGACTCTCCTGTTAATGTTGATATCACTTTCACTGGTTCGTTAAATATTTTAAATATGGATGTTAGTGAACGAGCAAAAGATATGGGAATCAATCATCTATCATTTATGCATGCAATGGCCTATGATTTAGGCAGAATGACAATTAGTTGTATTGGTGATAATTTTGTTAGCCATCGATTTCTAAGTAAACTAAATAATAAACAACCTTATATCGGAATATCTGGTAACATCCATTTTATCGATAACATCGCCCAACGAGAATATGATATTATCAAACGTGAGAATGGTACTTATAGCACTTTAGCTGCTACGAAATAGAAAAATTATGCAAGAGATCTATTGGAGCATGTTCACGGATTTTTAAAATTGAATGTTACTATAACGTTCTCAGACGATTTTTTCTAAAAACAGTGAACAACTCAGTCTACAGTCATAAAACTTCCATTTTCTAACCATAATATTTTACATACTACATTATGTCGAGGATATATTTCTTGCATTATACTACGATAAAAATTCAATTGATTAATATAATCAGTGGAAATAAAATGCTGTACCATCGGCGGATGTGCGTCTGATTTATAATCTATAATAATCAACTTATCCGATGATATACTTAATAAATCTATGCGCCCAATTTTAGTCTGATTATCTTGTAATACACCTATGTTAACTTCTGTTTTTACCTCATCCCAAGATATTATATTAATAAATTCGTTATTAGAGAGAATATTAGCTATACTTATCAAAATTTTACATCGAAGCAGTTCGGGTAAAGTAGCGATTAAAGGGTGAGTGTAGATGTTATGAATATTACGACCTTTTACCGAATCTTCCAGAATCTTATGAAATATCCTACCATATTGAAAGTGGTTATTACTGACCAACAATGATATTGCTGGTCTATCCTGCATTACTGTTATTGTAGCATTATTTTTATGTAAGCATTTAGGCAACCGTAAAGTCCAATCAAAATTTTCTCTCGACAAAACACTAATATCCACAGCACTAACATTCGGCACTACCTTAGGCTCATGCTTAAAGGCATGAATAACCTGTTGTTGTTGATCGCCATAAATAAATGCGCCATCTTCATTAGACCTACACATCCCCCTCATTGCGCTAGCAACCAAAGAATACCAACAATATTCAGGCAGTTTCTCACTCATACTATATCCACATATAATTAAATGATCCGCTGCTCTGGTCATCGCCACATAAAGCAATCGTAAATATTCCTGTAAATCCTTATTTTGTATATGCTGTTTCAATTCTTTTAATATTTGTGGAGCCTGATCCATTGACATTGAATAAAGAACCTGACTATCATCTGTCCAAACAAAGTTACTTTGATTTATCGGTATAGTTGTAGTATCACATAAAATTACTACCGGCGCCTGCAGGCCTTTAGCACCATGTATAGTCATTACTCGAATTTTATCCGAAGCTTCAACATTACGCTGCACCTCAATCTCACTAGCCTCAAACCAATAAATAAAAGCCTGCAATGAAATATCAATCTTATCAGCATAATTATAACATAAGTAAAGTAATTCATTAATTGCTTCACTATCATCTATACCGTTAAGCTGTAAGAAAATTTTACGCAAAGACAAATTATCAATAATAATATGAAAAAAATTACCAGCATGAGTGTTTTGATATAAATCATTTAATGCTTTTAATTTTTTATAAATCATTTGGTAGTGCGGAATATTATTGAGTTCAATATTATTCTGCAAAACCTGCCAGATAGACAAATTCTGGCGTATCAAGGCAAGTTTATACAGATCTTCTTCGTTACCACCGATGATCGAAGATTTAATTAAATGAGCTAAATTTAAATCATCATTGGGAGCAAGCACAAACTTTGCCGCACTAATTAAATCAATTACCGATAAATTTTTACTAAGAGTCATACGGTCGATTCCAGCTACCGCTAAACCATAATTTTTTAATTGTTTTATTACTTCATTAGTCAATTGATCACGCTTACGCACCAATATCATAAAATCACCGGCAGTTAATGGTAACCCGGTGTCAAGATTGATTACTCTTGAATTAATTTGATCTTTAATAAATTCAGCAATTTTAATTGCCAAAGTTTGGGCAGGCGACACAAATTGCTGATAATCTTCAGGTAAAGGCCAAAATAGTTCCTCGCAATTCTTAGGCGTACTGATCAAATTCCATAGCTCAACTCTACCTTTACTAGTTTTACGGGTTGGTAATATCAATGGATTATCACTTAAAAATAATGCTGGGGTACAATTCTTAATTTGTTGAAAAACATTATATACTACATCTAGAATTGCAGTTGCTGATCGATAAGATAGTTCAAGATTGATTATTTCAAAATTCTTGTTAGCCGCAATTAATCTCTGCTTTAAATGGTCTTTTACTATATTAAAAGAATTAGTATCTGCTCCTTGAAAACTAAAAATCGACTGTTTTTCATCGCCAACCACGAAGATAGTACGGTGCCTTTTAACACTATCTCCCGCATAGAATTCTCCAATCAAAGATTCTATAATTTGCCATTGTTCTGGGCTAGTATCTTGCGCTTCATCTACCAAAAGATGATCAATTCCACCATCAAGCTTGTATAGCACCCAGTCTTTGGTTGCTTTTTTGGTAAGCAATTCTTTGGTATAAAAAATTAAATCATCATAATCAAGTAGGTTCTTTTGGTTTTTATATTCATCATAAATAGTAATCAGAGCCTTAGCCAATTCTAATAGTATATTAGAATATTCCAGCAATCTTTCGGTTTTGATATCTTGGTCAAATTGATATACTAACTCTTGAATATCATCGAGCTTTGCTGCAAATTCCAAATTATTTAAATATATTTTGCGTGCGATCAATTGTTTACGTTTATTTCCATCATTTGTTAAAAAGAAGGTAAATAGATTATCAGGTAAAGCTATTGGATTATCATAAGCTTCAATAAGTTGTCGTAAAGCATCACGAATCTGAGTTTCGTCTGAACTAGCATCAGTTATTCCGAACTTGTTTCGGGATTTCGTCAAAACCTCATGAGATCCCGAAACAAGTTCGGAATAACTGATGCTGGGTTCAGGATGACTGTTTCTTCGTTCGGGATGACGGCTAAATTGGGAATGGTTAACATTCTCAGAAACCGTAGAGTGATTTTCAAACAAATTTTTGAACTTTAATTTATTATCAATTATTTCATTGATGATGTCATTAATAGTCATTTCATGAAAATTCATACTAAGAAAACTAGCAATTTTTTCATGTAAAGGATCAATATATATTTGCTGTTTTAGTGCATTAAGAATTCCGCATTCGTTTAGATTGTCTAAAATCTGGAAACCAGGACTTAAACCGGCCTCAATTGGAAAAGTTTTTAGAATTTTTTGACAAAATGAGTGAATAGTATAAATGTTAATTATATTGTGATAATCAAGTAATTTATGATAAATTGTACGGATATATTCCAATTCTTCTCTATTAGGTGCAAGACCCGTCAATAACCGTAAATCAGCCATTAGCTGATTATCATCAGCTTTTGTCCATGCTTCCAACTTATTATAAATACGATGTTGCATTTCACCAGCCGCAGCATTGGTAAAAGTAAGACATAATATTTTTTGTGGAGGTACTCCACTAATTAATAATCGGAGTACTCTATCAGTTAATATTTTAGTTTTACCAGTTCCTGCTGATGCCGAAACCCACACCGAATTTTCTGGATTTGACGCTTTTAATTGTAGATTATTCATGACATTTAGGATGGTACTCTCTGAAACGAACGTACACAAGTTGAAAGAGTAGACGAAGGTCAAAATTGAAGAAGTGCTAGGAGTATCAAAGTCGAGGAGCGGAGCGTATACTTAATACGTGAGCACCGCAGACCTTTAGATACGACAACGCAATTCTCAATTTTCACCGAGTTCTAGGTTAGGATTAAATATATGCGTAATACTGCCGTTACCCAACTGAAGAGATATATTACACCAATCAACTAAATCTGCAAATTCTATAACTACTACCTGAGCAGTGGACATAGTTGTTGTTAGCATACGCTCATATTCTTTAGAACTATTTTGCGATAACTCAAGCACCAGCTGATAAATAGTCGGATTATGACCGATAATCATTAAATTATTTATGTTATCAGCAGTCCCAGCAATAATTTCGATAATCTTACTACTCGGTGATTCATACAAAGCTCTAACTGACTCAATTTCTGGAATCTCAGCATGCTGTAAGATAATACTCAGAGTTTGGGTAGTTCTTTTTGTTGGCGATACCAACACTTGCTCAATGCCCAATTTTGCTATAAAGTCACCAGCAGCAATTGCCTGACTTTCACCCATCCCACTTAATTGCGAATTAAAATCACTGATTAAACTAGATTTTGTTGCAGCTGCATGTCTCATTAAAATTATTCGCTTCATATTTTTTTACTCAAATTAATAGCTATTATACATATTTTTCTGATCATAGCACTAATCACACCTTTATCACCACCGCCAGCTTGCTGTAAATTTGTTGCATATTCTTGCTGAAATGAGCTCGCTATCTCCTTATGTTCTACCTCTTCAAGTTTAAACTGCTCAATATTAGTCATTAAATCTCTTTCCTGCATATTATCATTCAAATCTAATAATTGCTGCTGGTAATGCAGTTCTATTACTTCTTCAACTGCTTGCGTGACTAACATTGCAAATTTTACCCCTGCCATAGAAGACAGAGCCCCTAACAAATATCCTCCTACATGCCAAAATGGCAGTAATATTGTGGGCTTTACTCTTCTCTTGATTAATTCATTAGTAAAATAATCAAGGTGCTTCTGCTCTTGCGCTAACATCATTGCGTATAATCTTTTATCCTGTATTTTCTTTGCAAATTTGATTTGCCCTTCATATATTCTCTTAGCTCCATACTCTCCCGCATGATTTACTCTAATCATTTCTGCAATCTTGGATTTACCTTCGATAAAACTAGGTCGTGGCATCTTTTCTCCATAAATTTTGCTAAGACATATTTATAGTTTTCGCTGGCATGTCAGCAGCTACTTCAGATTGTTGTGGATTCAAGAAATACACAACAATAACACTCACTAATAATGCAATATTTAACAATAAATTCCACTCAGCCATTGATAATTCCAAAACTTTGATTGCTGGTCTGGTACAAGAGGCTACACCCTTATTATATAACATCGTCTTTATATCATTAATAGATAAATGTTCTGGAATCTTGATTGCTGACGAACACAAACTAGTTGGTTTAAAAATTCCTCGTTCAACACCACTATTATATCCGGCAAGCAGACAGGCTACGAATAATGTTAGCATAACAAAAATTATGCCATATTTACTAATTTTTTTGAAAATTAATGCAACCACCGCTAATTTTATTAATGCTAAATATGGTAGTCTTTGATATAGGCATAATGGGCATGGCTCAAGCCCCATTACATATTCTGCATAATAAGCAGTAGCCAAAGCTGTTATTGATATACAAATCAGCGTTATAAAAAGTAATCGAAAACTATTTTTACTAAATATTATACCAAGTGATTTTAAAACAGTTAAAATTGACATATAGCCTTTATCTCTCATATTTTATGAATATTGGACAAAGTTGGAATTTAATAATGATAGCGACATTGAAGGATAAAAACTATATTATTACTTCTCACCTCATAGACCAATCTATGTTCTTGATCTATTCTACGTGACCATACATTTCCTTTGAAAAATTTTAATCGCTCCGGTTTACCTAAACCTGATTCAGGATACACTTCAATAGCTTGACACAGTAACTTAATTTTTTGTACTTTTTTAAGATCATTTTTACGCCAATATTCTAATTGCTCTAAAGCAGCAGGAGTCCATAATATTTCAAAAGTCAACTTTGACTCCTAAATTTTGATCTGCTTCCGCTAATGCCTTAAATAACTCTTTAGCATTATTAGGTGAGCGTAATAAATAAGCAGTTTCTACTAATTTATCATATTCGTCTCGCTCAAGCATTATTACTTCTTCACCATTTTTACGTTCTATACAAAATATTTCTGAGTGTTTGGTAATCTCATCCAATATTGCGCTTAAATGTTGTCTAGTATAACTATAAGTAACTTTTTCCATAATTTTTATATTCCATCTTGACCTGTACATTTTTATTGTACAATATCATATACTCATCTACAAGAAATTTCACTTGAAAAAAATTAATATCTAAACAGAGAAAATATCATGCACCCTAATGCCTGGCCATTTGTAGAAGCACAAAGAATTCTTGATCATATTGGTAATAAAGCCCCTAAAAAAGGATATGTATTATTTGAAACCGGCTACGGTCCATCAGGATTACCTCATATTGGTACCTTCGGCGAAGTAGCTAGAACAACGATGGTTCGAGCTGCTTTTAAACAATTATCTGAAATCCCGACTAGATTATTCTGTTTTTCCGATGATCTCGATGGTTTACGTAAAGTACCGAGCAACATCCCTAATCCGGAAATGCTCGCATTACATCTTGGCAAACCACTGACTTCTATTCCTGATCCATTCAATGAATCGCTCAGTTACGGACATTATATGAACGCCAAGTTACGTTCTTTCCTGGATCGTTTTGGTTTTGAGTATGAATTCTTCAGCAGCACTGAATGCTATAAATCCGGCATGTTTGATCAAATGATGATCAAAGTAATAGAAAAATATGATCAGATCATGGAATTAATGTTACCTACTTTTAGAGAAGAAAGAAAATCGACTTACTCTCCCTTCATGCCAATCTGCCCTGATACTGGGATAGTACTACAGGTACCCATAGAGAAAATTGATCTATCAGCAAAAACCATTACTTATAAAAATGCCAATGGCAAATTTGTTGAAACTTTAGTTACCGGCGGACATTGTAAGTTACAGTGGAAACCTGATTTTGGCATGCGTTGGGCTGCGCTTGCAGTAGATTATGAAATGTACGGCAAAGATCATATGCCTAATGCCGGATTATATTCAGAAATCTGCACTATTTTAGATGGTGTCGCACCAGTGCAGTTCTTTTATGAATTATTCCTCAATGAAGCTGGAAGTAAGATTTCCAAATCCAAAGGCAATAGTATCACTGTTGATGAATGGCTAACTTATGCTCCCATTGAAAGCATGGCTTTATTTATGTATCAATCACCATCAAGAGCCAAAAGGCTACATTTTGATGTAATTCCTAAAACTGTCGATGAATATTTGACTTTTAACCGAAAATATCATCAAGAATCTGACCGACTAAAGCAACTGGAAAATCCAGTGCATCACATTCATCAAGGCAATGTACCACAAATTGAAACTTTTGGCATTAGCTTTGCACTGCTACTAAACCTTGCTTCAGTATGTAATCCAGATCATAAATCAGTATTATGGGGCTTTATAAGCAAATATGCTAAAGAGGCTAATGCAGAAAGTGCACCATATTTAGACCATCTAGCAAATTTTGCCGTACATTATTATAATGATTTTATCAAAACTAATAAAATTTATCTAACTCCAACCACTGAACATCAAGTTATATTAAAGGAAATTTTGAAAGTACTGACAGACTTGCAGAGCTCTGCAGAAGCTGAACAGATTCAAGAAAAAATCTATGCTATTGGAACTAAAGCTGGTTACCAGAATTTGCGTGATTATTTTAAAGAACTATATCAAATATTGCTTGGCCAAACCGAAGGCCCACGCCTTGGATCATTCATCAAATTATTTGGCATAGAACAAACTAAACAACTTATTCAAGATAGAATGAAACAATAGTAAACGTTGCTTTTAACAACGCTCACTATTTTTAAGAGCGTTCAATGAACCACTAACCAATATCGTGATTTATATTTATTGGTCTACGTACACAAGGATTAATAGCATATGGGCTATCCGTTGCACCAGAAACGCAAGGACTTCTTATTTCATATGGCGGACTAGGGGTACAGGACGATAATAGTTGCAAGATAATACAACTGATTAGCAATGAAGTAGTGGTATTCATGCGCTTTCCTTATATCAATCATTTAAGCTATATTATATTCTGTAATGCTAGCTGATATTGGATTAATTATTCAACGAATTTCTTGATAGATTTCTGATATTACTTAACCGGAGCGGTAATTTTGTCGTTTCATATTTTACTATTATGAAGTTGTAGCTTGCAATATAAAAAATATCCTAAAAATTATCTTATACTCTCTAAGTATTTTATAAATATTATTAATATTTGATGCTAGTCAATTTAAATGTTAAGATAAATAATATAGAGAATTAGTAATCATCAACAACTATCAAGAGGGATTATGACAACTTTAGTAGGTATCCAAAACAATCTTACAAATGCGGTTAAAGAACTCATTGAGCTAGAATATGAAGCTGTAGAATCTTATGAAACTGCTGTCAGTAGATTAACTCATAATAGTGAATGTAAGATACATCTTATTTCATTTTTAGAAGATCATAAACGTCATATTAGCGAACTTTCTGCGCTTTTAAGACAGCACAATGAAGAACCACCTAAAGAAGCAAGCAAATCCAAACAATGGATTAAAAACGGTAAAGTGACTGTAGCTAACATTATAGGAGATGAATTTATAATTGCTGCTATGAAAGGTAATGAATTTGATACTAATGTAGCTTATGAACGTATCTATACCAGAGAAGATGGGTGGAAGGATGTATGTGAGGTCATAAGGCGTGGATTAGAAGATGAAAAACGTCATAAAAAATGGCTGGAAGAAAGACCACAAATATTTCACGTGCATGTATCTGTATGATAACTAATATGTACTAGTCAAGATTTGATGAACTGTAAAATTAATAATTTATTATTACCGTATATGCGTTCCATTATTAACTGTATATTATATGAGTCTGGTAAAACGAGATCATCAGTCTTGGCTAGTTCGATAATTATTAAAGCTTCATTATTTAGCCAATTACCAACCAACAGTGAATTTAGCGATTGGCCGGTAAACTTATTATGATATGGTGGATCTATAAAAACTATATCATAGCCACAAGAAGATTGTGGTAAACGCAGGGCATTCAAGCATAGAAACTGGACATGTGTATCCGAAGCCGGGATCGCACCAATAATTTTTACAAATTGCTCAATAGTTTTTAGATAATCACGGTTAATATCGATAAAACTAACAAACTTGGCTCCTCTGGATAATGCCTCAAGTCCAAGGCTACCACTGCCAGAAAATAGATCCAACACCATACTATATTGTTGATCTGCAAATTTTCCAGAAGTCAATATACTAAATACCGCTTCTCTAAATCTGCCTGTTGATGGTCGATAAGTTGCATTTCTTGCAATAGGTATGCTTAAATTTTTATATTTACCCGCTATAATCTTAATCATAAATTTATTTCTTGAAAATTTAGACTTTGGATCTTACTAGTTTGCTCCTGGTACTGACCTGGTTTTAGATCTCCTAATGAAAAAGCTCCATATTGAGTTCTAATTAATCTACTTACCATTAAACCATAATGATTAAACAGCTTACGAATTTCTCGATTTTTACCTTCGGTTAATACTACTTCAAACCAAGAATTTTTTACTCCTGGCTGTATTAATTTAATTGTTTTTGGGTTATAGATAACACCATTAACCTCAACTGGGAATGATAATGACTGTAGTAATTCACAGTTACCGTAAGCTCGTACTTTATATACACGCTCCATTTTAGTCGATGGTAATTCCAGATTTCTGGCTAACGCTCCATTATTAGTTAATAATAACAATCCTTCACTATTTAAATCCAGTCTACCTACTGAGATTACCCTAGGCAAACCACTAAGATTATCAAATACCGTATCCCTATCATATGGATCATGATGAGTGGTAATTAATGAAACTGGTTTATAATATATCCAGATTCTAGGTCGGTGTGCCCGCTCTATTACCACATCATTTATAGAGATTACACTATCATCATTTACAAATGTTATCGGCGAGGTCACCAGCACATTATTAACTTTAACTACCGCGTCAGCGATTAGCAATTCAGCCTGGCGTCGAGAACAGACACCGGCACTGCTGATAGCTTTAGCAATCCTTTGTTGCATATAATTTCTCCAGAAGCTATAAAGTCTTTCAAACTCAAGCATGAGAGGTCTGATACCAGTCATTAGAATTAAACTAGCACTAGAAAAACGAAGGTCGAGCAGCGCAGCGTACGCTTGGGTACGTGAGCAGCGCAGATCCTGAAGTTTGACAACGTGATAGTTAATTATAATGACTGGTATAATCTTAATCAAGATTAGCTAGTAACTGTTCTATCGGCAAGTCTAAAACATCAGCAAGGCTAGTGCCTCGGTCGCAAGCTTCAGATAGTGCAGCTATTAATGGCAACTGACAAATAAATGGCACTGAATATTCCTGAGCTAAACTATTGCCACTAGTACCAGCAAAGATTTTGATATCTCTGCCATCAGAGTCGATAAAATAACTCATATTTTCAATAATTCCCAGAATTTTGAGATTAAATTTTTTATATAAATCTATTGCTTTTTGTACATCTAATTTAGATATTTGTTGGGGAGTGGTTACCACTACCACTCCATCAATATGATAATTCTCTAGAATTGCCAGATGAATATCTCCAGTACCAGGAGGCATGTCAATAATCAAATAGTCCAGTCTATCCCATAATGTTGAAGATAATAACTGATAGATAGCTTTACTAGCCATTGGTCCACGCCAAGCAATAGCACTACGCTCTGCCACTAGAAATCCAATCGACATGATTTGTATATTTCTTGATTTTAATGGCATCATCATTTTATCTGCTGTAATAGTAGGAGCGCCGTTAACATTAAATATTTGTGGAATTGATGGTCCATAAATATCAGCATCTACTATACCTACAGCATATTTTTTGCGAGTTAAGTGCTCCGCTATCAAAGCTGCAATTGTAGATTTACCTACTCCACCCTTACCAGCAGCAACTAATATTACTTTTCCGACATTATTAATTAGAAGCTTAACCTTACCAGCTTTAGCTGATGGGTTAGCGTTGCTTGGCGGCTGTTCATTTTTAGTAAATACAATGGTAATTTTATCAATCTCGGCTATACTACTTAACTTGTTGATAGCTTGTTGCCGTATCAATTCGGCATTAGCTAAATCTTGGTTGCTAATATCTATAGAAAAACCTATATTATTATTCTTTATTATAACCTCAGACATTAAATCTGATAGTTTTTGACCATTGGGAAATATAATATCAGAAATTTTAGTAATAATTTGCTGATTTAAACTACTCATACTTGAATTATCCAATAAGTTTTATATATTTAACAATAAATTCAATATAGCAGTAATAAAAATGTTTAATATGGTTTTAAGACAAATTCTAAAAAAATCACCGTGGGATGACCAACAAGAAGAAAAAAATATTTTCACCCAACCACGCAAGAATCAATTTAATTTGAATAATTTTCAATTTAATTTCAATAATAAGAGTATTATCGTTGGACTAATTTTATTAATGATAGCTTGGCTTGCCTCAGGGGTTTATGAAGTAAAAGAAGGTGAAGAAGCAGCGGTAATAAGGTTTGGTCGCTTTGCCAGAAAAGGTTTTCCTGGCCTGAACTATCATTTACCCTCTCCTTTTGAGTTGGTAATAAAAGAAAAGGTAAATCAGTCACGCCGAATTGAGATAGGTTATAGATCAGGTAATGCGACAAAATCATATAGTGAAAGCACTAGGCTTGTTACCGCAGAAAGTACGATGCTTACTGGCGATGAAAATATCATCGAGTTAAATTGCGATGTGATGTGGCATATTAACGATCTGGAAAAATTTATTTTTAATATTTATAATCCAGAAGAAGCCGTAAAAACAGCAGCAGAAAGCGCCATCAGAGAAGTTATAGGTAATACCCCTATTGCATCGGTATTATCAAATCAAAAGCTAGAAATAGCGGATAAAATTGTTGAATTAACACAAAAAATTTTAGATCAATATACTGCCGGAGTAAGTATAGAAAATGTTCAACTGCTAAAAGTAGAACCACCAGCTGATGTTATTGCATCCTATAGGGATGTGCAAACTGCAAAGGCTGATAAAGAACGTGAAATTAATCAGGCACAGGCTTACAATAATGATATCTTGCCTAAAGCTAGAGGTGAAGCTGCAAAAATGTTGCAAGAAGCTGAAGGATATAAGCAAGAAATTATTGCAAGAGCCGAAGGTGATAGTAAGAGATTTACTGCAATTTATAAACAATATACGACTAATAAACAGTTAACTAGAGATAGGATATACTTGGAAACTATCGAGGAAATTTTTAAAGGTCCAAATAAAGTAATTATAGGTGCTGATGGTATGCTCCCTCATATGGCTGTATCTCCTAACACTTTAATTTCAAAGTAGTAATAGGCTCCTTGTATAAACAGATAAGTGATTTGGTATCAACAAAAGTTAAGGAAATAAATTAATGAATAAAAGTTATTACATAATTATTGGAGTTTTTATAAGCTTGTTGTCTATAGCTGGCTCTTTATTTTCTGTTGATCAACGCCAGGTAGCGGTAGTCTTCCAGTTTGGTGAAGCTATGCGTACTGTTGATGCTCCAGGCTTAAATATTAAGATTCCTTTTATTCAAAATGTAGAATTTTTTGATAAACGGATTTTACATGTAGAAGCGGAAGCCAAAGAATTAACTGCTGTCGATGGTAAACGATTGATTGTTGATGCATTTACCAAATTTACTATCATAGATCCAGTCAAATTTTATAAAACTGTTCACGACTTTCAAGGAGTACGAATTAGATTAAACAAAATTTTAGAATCATCGATGCGTCAGGTCATTGGTAAAGTTCCATTGACAGCTTTATTAACAGATGAGCGCTCTGATGTAATGCATAATATTAGAGATATTGTAATTCAGGAAGCAAAAACCTTTGGTCTTAATGTGCTTGATGTTAGAATTCTGAGAGCTGATTTGCCAAAAGAAAATAGTGCAGCAATTTATCAAAGGATGCAAACTGCACGTGAGAAGGAAGCTAAACAGATTAGAGCTGAAGGGCAAGAAGAAGCTGCCAGAATTAGATCCAGAGCAGATAAGGAAAGTAAGATTTTAGTGGCTGAATCTTACATGCAATCCCAGATTATTAAAGGAGATGGTGATGCAATCGCTGCAAAAATATATAACCTTGCTTATTTTGAAGACCCAGAATTCTATAAATTTTATCGCTCGATGACAGTGTATAGAAACGTATTAAAGAAAGATGATACTTCTTTTGTGTTATCACCATCATCAGAGTTCTTTAAGTACCTTAACTTAAGTAAGTAAACTAATAACCTCTCTTACAAACTAAAGCATGAGAGAGGTCTAATATCAGGAGATTTATTAATTTTATGATATTTATTCATATTAACAACCGATTATCTCAATATTTGGTATTCTTATTATTAATTTTTAGCCAAATCTCAGCTATTGCTGCCGATAGTAATTACTTTAGCCTTGTCGACGAGAAAAAGCCAGAAGCAGTACTAAAAAATAAAAACCAAACCTATATTGGAGAAAGTGAAAATCAACCGACTAAATTACCTATAGATGAAGTTGCAAAAGAAGTTGAAATCGTTGATTCACCAAGCAATCTCACTGCACCAAAAGCACAATTCGTTGTAACTCATCCAAGTTTTGCCAATATCGTTGAACCACTAATGCCAGCGGTAGTAAATATTTATACGGTACAATATAATAAGAAAAATCAGTATCCACCAAAAGCTCCATTTCCCGAAGGTTTTCCATTTGATCAATTTAATGATTTTTTTGAACAATTCAATATCCCATTTAATTCTGAAGAACTATATTCTAATCCCAAAGCGGTTTCACTTGGCTCAGGGTTTATTATTGACCAGGCTGGATTTATTGTAACTAATCATCATGTTGTAAGTAATGCCGATGAAATACATATTAAACTTATTGATAATACTGAATTACCGGCAAAACTAATTGGCACTGACCAACGAACAGATTTAGCACTCCTTAAAGTAGAGAGCAAACAATCTTTACCTAATGTAAAATTTGGTAATTCATCGAAATCCAGAGTAGGAGATTGGGTTATTGCTATTGGTAATCCCTTTGGACTTGGTGGCACTGTAACCACTGGTATCATTTCCTCCAAAGGACGTGATATTGATATTAATACCGGCGGTGTAGTAGATGACTTTATTCAGACTGATGCTGCGATTAATAGTGGTAATTCTGGTGGCCCGATGTTTAATCTTGATGGCGAAGTTATCGGAGTAAATACCGCTATTTTCTCTCCATCAGGTACTAATATTGGCATTGGTTTTTCCATTCCTTCTAATACCGCTCAAACAATCATTGAACAATTAAAGAAAAGTGGAAAAATTAGCCGAGGTCGTCTTGATGTTACTGTTCAGGAAATTACTACAGATATTGCTGAAGCTCTTGGTTTAAAAGAAGCAAATGGAGCATTAGTAGCTGAGGTAATAGCAGGAGGAGCAGCAGATATTGCTGGTATTAAATCTGGTGATATTATTATAGAGTTTGCAGGACAATCAGTAAAAAATTCTAGAAAATTACAAGTATTAGTAGCAGAAACACCAGTGGATAAAGAAGTACCAGTTGTAATAATGCGTGGCGGAAAAATACATAACTTACATGTGAAGATTACAGAGGTAGATCGCGTTGGTAATAAATTGGCAAATTTTGACCATAAAAACCATAAACAGCATTCTTCATTAGACACAATAGAAAAAAATCACATAACTTTTAGCAATCTGACTGATGCCATACGTGAAAAATTTGCCATAAAAGAAGGAATTAATGGTGTTATCATTACTAATATTGATAAAGATCAAAGAAATTATGGCCTAAAAGTAGGAGATATAGTCATGGCCATTAATCAGCAATATATTAATAATGTTGAGCAATTGCATAAATATTACGATAACGCCAAAGCAGATAAAAAACAAAATATCGTTCTATTAATAAAAAGAAGAAATATAGATATCTTTATAGCTATTCCAATAGCTTAACATTGACTATATTAGTAAAATATGGTACTTATTATTTAATAAGGCTAGTTATTATTATGTTTCAAGGATAATTATGAAAGTTGTAAGCTCACTTAAGTCACTAAAAAAAAGAGATAAAGATTGCCAGGTAGTAAAGCGCAATGGTAAAATTTTAGTTATCAACAAAAAAAATAAAAGATTTAAAGCTAAACAAGGGTAAAGATCTTAGAGATTACCTATAGCGTCGTCAGGTTAGGTGGTGACAGCCAATTTGTTAGGTGATTGTGTAAAACAAATTAATTACTGCATGTGCCTCCTCACCTTAAAATTTAACTATCCCCACCTAACTGACTCTAGCTATATTTTAACAATTAATACTTTTTTTAATTAAATAATTAAATATATGGTTTATGAAATAACCGATAGCTCATTTCAAAAGCAAGTTTTAGAAGCTAATGTCCCCGTACTAGTTGATTTTTGGGCTGAATGGTGTGGTCCGTGTAAAATGATTACACCAATTATTGAGGCTCTAAGCAAAGAGTTAGAAGGCAAATTGAAGATCTGTAAAATGAATGTTGAAACAAATCCGATTATACCTTCTGAGCTTGGTATTCGTTCTATACCCACGTTAATTATTTTTAAAGATGGCAAACAATGTGCCACTAAATCTGGAGCTTTTCCAAAAAATATTATTGAAGAATGGATTAATTCTGTAATTTAGCGACTCATTTAACTCATGACATTCACAGTTTTTAGAATAGTCGTCATTGCGAGGTTTTGTTAAAAGTTGAAGCAATCTGGTCTTTATACAATACGCTCGTCCGTAACCATTGTAAGTCTAAAATAAGCACTAGGGACAAAAGATTTTGAAATGGATTTTGCCATTTGAGATTTCATTTAGATATAGTAATTAACATTCAAACTTAAGAACTCATAAACGCTTACCACAATGACGGCATAAGAACGGCATAAACGTTCGATTTTAAAAACCGTGAAACGTTTTTCGCATTAAAGTTTAATCTGGGATCTTAGTCTTGATCGTAAGCGCATGTAGCTCTTTATCTAAAACATTGGATAGCGCAGCTTTTACCATGCGATGTTGAGCTAGTATATTAAGTCCTTGAAATTTGCTATCAGTTATTTCCAAGGAATAGTGATCTTGATCCCCTGCAAGATCAGTAATTTTTATTACTGCATTTGGAAAATGCTCGCGTATAATATTTTCAAGTTTTTGTGAAGATATTGCCATCTCATTTCACCTCTAATAAAGTCCATAAATTTTTTGCAAAATTCTTAGTTTATAAGTTATGCTCCGTGAAGGATCTTTGCTATAATTTAGCGCATGAGAGAAGTATATTATATAATTTGGCTATAGGAAGAAAAAATGTTGATAACTGACACCGAACAACTAAGAGATTTTATTATAGAATGTCTGCTTGAAAAAAAAGCAGAAGATATAGTTACTATCGACTTAAGTAATAAAACACAATTAGCTAAATATATGATTTTTGCTAATGGTCGCTCTATTAAAAATATTTCAGCAATTGCTGAATATTTGAGTCTTGAGTTAAAGCATAAAACTAATTTAGCTATTAATATAGAAGGCATGGGTAAATCTGAATGGGTGTTAGTAGATGCTGGTGATATTATCGTCCATATTTTCTATCCAGCAGCTAGAGAGCATTTAAGATTGGAAGAAAAATGGAATAAGGTAATTTAATGATAGTCAATTCTTCGGTTGATCACAGTGAGTTAGAAAAATTTGATAAAATTTCTGAAAGCTGGTGGGATAAGAATGGCGAGTTTAAGATATTGCATCAGATCAATCCGATAAGATTGCAGTTTATTAAAGATAAAATTAGTTTGCACTTTCAAATTCAAAATCAGCAATTTACGGGTTTGAGTATTTTAGATGTTGGTTGTGGTGGTGGTCTGGTTACAGTGCCTATACATCAATTAGGAGCTAATGTCACCGGCTTGGATGCTAGCAATAATAATATAAAAGTAGCACGTAATTATGCAGAAAAACATAATTTATCAATAGATTATCTCCATTGCACTGTAGAAGAATTAGCTGCCCAGAATTTACAGTACGATGTATTATTATGCCTTGAGCTAGTTGAACATGTAGCTAATATTCACTACTTCATAAAAAGCCTTGCTTCATTATTGAAACCTAATGGCATGCTGATTCTCTCTACTCTTAATCGTACTATCAAATCTTATTTATTAGGAATTATTGTTGCTGAATATTTGTTAGGTTGGGTGCCAAAACGTACGCATGATTATAGTAAATTTCTTAAACCATCTGAACTTTATCATTTATTATATAATCACCAAGTATGTTTAAAAGAATTAAAGGGATTAACGTTTAATCCCTGCAGTGGTCTTTGGTATTTAAGTGATGATATTGATGTTAACTATTTTGCCTATGCCATAAAACAATAACCAGTAGAAAACTATTCAACAATAGCAGTTCCATTCCTTGATCAGATATATATGGCACTGTTAAGTTGTTCTTACGATAGAACATGGGGACAAAAAATGTCTGTGAATCTCAGAGGGTTAGATGTAAACAAAATGTTTGAAATCGGCAAACCAATTTTCATGCGCGTTGCTTAAACCCAGATTATGGGGAAAAGGGGTAATATATCTTGAATCCTATTCAGGCAACAACGCCATTCATCATTTTGACTACTTCAGGTATGACCGTTTGTAGTCGTAGAATCGTCGCTAACGTTTGATTCACTTGCTCAATGCCCATAGATTTATGTTCAGAATCACCATGAACACAGGAACGATCTATGTTATAAACTAACCAACCAATCCAACTAAATACACCATAAATCGCAGCAAAAACATGATCATGATGTATAACGCCACCAGCTTTTTGGTATGCCTCAATCATTTTAAAAAAGAGATCCTTGTCAAAGTTACTGGTAATTCCGCTCCAATAAAATGCTGTGTTGATAATGTCATAAGTAGGATTGACTTTGCGGACAGATTCCCAATCGATTAGGATTGGATTATTGCTACTGTCCCACAAAACATTCTTCTGATCCAAATCACCATGGCTGACGATACTATGTGTTTTTAAAATCGGTATTGCTTTTTGATATGATTCGTTAGCTGCCAATATATTATTTTGATTTCTCCGTAAAGTTGCAGTAAAAGGGCAATTAAAACGCATCGCTTTGTCAATTAATTCAAGAATTTTTTCTTTTGTGTAAGTATAGAATTCTGGCTGGATTATTTCAGGTTCATCCAAATTAAGATAGTGCATTTTGGCGAGGTAAGTCGCTATTTTTAGGGCATGAGGTTCTGAAACAGCGTGTTGATCTAGTGCTTTTGCATTAACCCATGGATACACTAAAAAACCAGCCCCATCTATCATGAAGAGATATTTGCCAGATTGTGCGATAGCACATACGCCTGAAATACCATACACTACAAAGCGCGAGGCGATTCTTTCACTCAATTCATAATTTTTAATAACTTGATCGTTTTTCAAATCAATATCTTTTGATAGCTGCTTGATTGCGTAAGAGCCTTTATCTGTACTAAGACGCCACATGATGTGAAGCAAACCACCGTGTACTCTTGTGGGCACTTGAATGGGCGTTCCAAGGTTAAAATGATGGCAAATTGCTTTGATATGATTATTATTCACAGACAGAAACCATTTAATCAATAAATGGTGGGGTTTACCGGCACCGCTACAATCTCCACCCATTACAAAGTCAGCAATATGCAGAAAGCCTGCCTTCATGTAGACATGTTTTGCTCGTGCGTTATCGCTGGAAGGGTCGATTATAAATGTATCTGCTGATGTGTCGAAATCTCTTCTAAAAAAATCAAGAAATTTCGACAATGTTTTTGCGCCATAGCCTTTGCCAAAATAATTTTTATCCCCGATCATGTAATCGATACCATAAGTATGACCGGTTTTCGAAAGGTGATTTAATTTAATACCACCCTTATGATCTTCAGCTGTTTCTTGGATGGTCATCAGCATTGCGAACGGATGACCATCGCAAGCCGCTATCCAATAAACATACTTGCCGTCACAATAATTCGAAAGCACTTTTCTGCCATTAACAAAATTTAAAATATCGTCTTTATGCTCTTGCGTATTATCCCAGAATTCTTGAACAAAAGGTTCAGCTAGCCAATCAAAAATTATATCAATGTGATTTATGTTGGCTTTTCCAAAATGTATATTTATTTTTTCTTCAACTAAGCCTGTGTTATTCATGAGATTAAGCTCTGTATATGCTTTAAAATTTTCTCGGCTACTTGCGCTGCAAAGAACCCGCTCACATCTAATTCGAATAAATGTGGATGTTCTATGGTGATCAGCGGCTCGGTTTGGTATACATCCAAAGGATCAATTGATTTCCACCTCGCTCTCCTTGAAGGCTCCGTAATACGCTTTAAGTGCTCTTCTTCTGAGATAAGCAGTTTTACAGGAATAAATAACGAGCCACGTTTTAATGCCATAGATTCTACTTGTGAGTAGCACCTGCGATCACCTTGCGTCTCATACAGACAATTGGTTAAAACGTAATTGTGGTTTTGTTCTATTGATATAAAATCGAAGACAGCAGTGCGTATGCGTCCAATAGCATTCCATCCAATTTCAGGAATTTTGCTGAAACCATCATAATTCAGCAATGTGAAAATGGGGTTGTTAATCAGTTGATTATCGCAAACAATAAATCCAAATTTTGCTAATTCTTGTGCGATTGTATACTTGCCTGTACCAGGCTTTCCGATGAGATAAATAATAGACCTCTTTCGAAACTGGACTAAATATGTTATAAAGTCGAATTTACTTAATTTAGAACTATATGAGATATAAAAATTTAAGCATTTTATCGGAAGAGCATTTTAGAAGATTAACAGGGGTAAGAAATAGTACATTTGAAAAGATGGTAGGGATTTTAAAGACAGAGAAACAAATAAATAGGAGGTACCAAGGTGGCAGAAGAGCTAGTCTTAGTATGGAAGACAGCCTATTAATGACACTTGAATATTTAAGGGAATACCGTACCTATTTTCATATAGCTAAGAATTATGGAGTTAGCGAAAGCAGTGCATTTAAAACAATTCGTTTTGTTGAAGACACTCTAATAAAACATCCGGATTTTGCTCTTCCAGGTAAGAAGGCTCTAGTTAAAAGCGGTATGGAGTATGAATTAGTTTTAATAGATGCTACAGAAAGCCCTATAGAGCGACCCCAAAAAAACAGAAATACTATTACTCAGGTAAAAAGAAAAGACATACGTTAAAGACTCAAATAGTAGTAGATAAGAAAAGCAAACGAGTCATATGCACTTCTTTTTCCAATGGTAAGCGTCATGATTTTAAATTATTTAAAGAATCAAGAACCCATATACTGCCTGAGGTTAAAGTGATTACTGATACTGGTTATCAAGGCTTACAGAAGATTCATACAAATTCTGAGCTACCAAAGAAAAAGAGTAAAAAGAATGCTTTAACTAAAGAAGATAAGAAAAATAATAGAAGTTTAGCAAGTGACAGAGTATTAAATGAAAATGTTATCGGTATGTTAAAGCGTTTTAAAATAATTGCTGATAAATATCGAAATAGACGCAAAAGATTTGGTCTTAGGTTCAATTTAATTGCTGGTTTATATAATTGGGAGCTTGGTAAATGAGTTTCGAAAGAGGTCTAATATATGATTTTTTTTGAGTATTATTTTTCGTGCTCATCTTCAACCTCGTATTTTGTGCCTTGATGAAATATCATTTGCCACTCATCACCATATCTTTTGGATAGTGCAGAGCGGATCTGAGACGAGCTGTTTGCTCTCGAATCATCCATACTTCACCTCCCGTACTTGGCTGCTTTGTACTTTTCTTAAAACCAGCTTTTTCATATGCTCTAATAGCGGCAAAGTTAGTATTCTCTGGATCAGCAAAGATATGAGTATATGAATTACCATATTCTTTTAAAAACTGTGAGATGGCCTGAGATCCGATACCCTGTTTTAAATAATGCTCGATACCGATCAATACATCAAAGGCAGCAAGGCTTGAAGGTAGGTCAATTAACGGCTCCCTGCGTGCAAAATCATAAGCATTATAAATTTGGATATAACCGATAGGTGTATTATCCACACAAATAACATGAGCGCTGATCACTTTAGCAATACCGTTTTCTTGTCTTTTTCCCTTGACGTAATCGGTATATTTTTCCTGGATTAATTTTGGAGTCCATTGAACATCTTGATCCCACCATGCTTTAACGTGCGGTGCCTCTAACCACTTCGCTAGCTGCGGAAAATGTGATTCAGCTAAAGGAGTGAAAGTTATATTCATTTGAATTTCTTCTGCATATTAATAAAACCTTGTGGCGTGTGCGTGCTCTCTACAAAAGTCAAAATTTGTGTTGCAGTCTCAAATGGCGATGCAGTACTTGTATCAACGTTGAGATCGTATTCTCTAAGACCAACATGCACTCTATCTATTTGATCATTTGCAAGCCCAATGGCACGATCACACCTTAAGATTTCTCGCATCTGCATGGTTGCGAGATCACAGAATACTCCAACAAAATAGACAACATGATTGTGTAATACCGATTGCAATAATTAACACGGTGTATTTATCCAGTCTCTATACATAATTGATTTTACTAAATCTACATTCTGAGCAAGTTGATTCCAAGCGTAACAAGCCATAGTGACAATATCTTCATATGCACCGTAACATTGGTTAGACAAGAAATGATTTTTGATCCACTCCCAAACTTGTTCCATTGCATTAAGTTCTGGTGCATAAGGCGGAAGCGGTATCAAAGTGATATTGCTTGGAACAGTTAGTTTTTTGGCTGTGTGCCAACCTGCATTATCCATTAGTAAAGCTATATGTCGGTTGCTTTGAGTAGTGAGAGAAAGGTCTTCTAAGAATTTATTCATTGCCCGTGTGTTGGCATATGGTAAAATTAATGCAAAAGATTCTCCCGTATCATGGCAAGCAGCTCCGTAAATGTATGTTGAAATGAATTGCTGTTGCCGAACTTTACGGGGTCTAGTGCCGCGTTTAGCCCATATACGAGTTAAGCTACCTTGTTGCCCAACTCGAGTTTCATCCTGAGACCATATATCAACGTTACATCTATCGATATTTTTTGGTAATAATTCTGTTAACATGTCTGGGAAGTTTTTTTATATGTATTTTGAGTCTCTTGATTTGACTTTGGATGCATTGAACGAGAAGTAATCCAGCTAAAACCAAGGCGATGCATAGTATTGTAGACTGTTTTTAAAGCGCATTTAGCGCCATATTCCTCAAGCAACATGTTATGTAGCTCCTTTGCGGTTATATACCCGCCAGTTTCACTTTCACTGAGCATATTGATTTTATCAAAAAGAGCAGATTCTTGTAGAGTGTTAATCTTCCTAGGAGCGCCGCTTCTTTGTGATTCAAATAAACCTTCAAAACCATGATTTCTAAATCTTCTGAGCCATGATTGCACGGTTTTCCAGTGCAACTTCACTATTGCAGATATGGCTTTAAAAGATTTGCCTAATTGAAGGTGATACATCGCCAATAAACGTATGCGATTCCGACCATGCGGCTCATGTTTCATCATTTTTATAAAATCATGATCATGAAAACCTAGCGGCAATATTAACTTAGCTATTTGAGTACCTTTTATCCGTTAAAAATCCATTTTAGGCCACCGCGTTAATTATTGCAATTGGTATAATGCATTGATGTAAGATTTAAGATAAATATCGTCAAATAAAACTTCGTCAATAATAAGATTATTGCCTCCGCTTGCCAGCAGATTAGCAAAATCAGGCATAACCCCAAAAAGTTGATCGCCTTTGGAGCCTGTTTCAACACCCATAGTTGGACTGCGACCATTTCTTCCTGGAACAAAACCAAGATAAGCCACCTATCGGTGGCAGCTTAGCTTTTTACATCTCTTGCCAACTTCTGTTATCAAAGGTAATATGCAAGTCATTACAAATAATCAGAGTAAAAGATGGAAATAATCGGTAAAGGAATCTCTATAAAACATATTTTTCTTGATCGGGGTAATTGGCGTCGATTTCACTGAAAAATATAGCGAGCTGAGGTATGGTATTATCTTTAACGTTACTAAAGTTATATTGTGCGGAACGAAATATTTAGGATTTAAGAGTTATAGCTGCCCTACATGTGATCACGGTAAATCAGTAGTATTTAGTTGTAAAGGTAGATTTTGTTCTCGTTGCGGTAAGAAGCAAACAGATCAATGGATAAGTAAAGCTACCAATGTTCTACCAAAGACACGTTGGCAGCACATTACATTTACAATGCCCGACTCATTATGGCCAATATTTTGGCTTAATCGCAATCTGTTTGGATTAATTTCTGCTGTTGCCGCCGGAATTATTAAGGAAATAGCAACAAAGAAAAAGATTGTAGTCGCTATATTTACTGCCCTGCACACCTTCGGTAGAGATTTAAAACGTAATGTTCATATCCATTTATCGGTTACTTGCGGCGGTATAGATAGCAAGGGTAATTGGCGTAAATTATTTTTCCCTGCCGAGCCTATTAAAAAAATGTGGAGACATAGAATTCTTGAGTTATTTCGCTCAGAATACGCCTCAAGTAATTTGAAATTACCGTCGAAATATCAAAATGATGGCGATTTTAACAACTGGATGATCGGCCTATATGAAATCAGTTGGTATGTTTATTTGCAAAAACCATCAGACGATCATAAACGCAACATAAACTATTTAGGGCGATATATAAAACGACCTCCTATTTCTGAGGCAAGAATAGAGGAATATGATGGACTGCAAGTAACGTTTAGATTTCTTGACCACTACAATAACACGATTGATCACGTCACAATGCCTGTACTGCAGTTTATATCTAGCCTGATTATGCACATACCCGATCGTTATTTTCGAATAATAAGGTACTACGGCTTTTTATCTAACAGAACTAGAGGAATACAACTACCTATTGTATATAAGGCGATAAACCAAATTATACCTAAGAAAATCAAGTCATTGAACTGGAGATTAATGATTTGGTTAAACTTTAAAAAAGATCCGTTATCTTGTCCAAACTGTAATCAATTTATGAGCCTGAGACAGGTTTATTACGGTTTATCTCCACCCTTGTTATTAGTGAAGATCAATGAATTATTGTGAACGCCTCGGTGATATTCATATGGTGAACCGTTGCTTCACGCCACGTTAATATAATTTTAAAAAATTGGCCTATTTTGAGATAGATTTTAAGAGAAGATTTTTATACAAGTGTCAATAATTTCTAATATCACAATTTAACAACCAAATTTTTAAAGAAAATTTTAAAATTTTCAAAAAAATATTTTTGGTAAAATTTTTGAAATTCCTATACTAAAAAAGGGAATGGTGTCATGCTGATAAATGTATCAATTCCAAAGGTAAGCCAAAGGTCGTTACTCAAATGCTGTATTGATCTTACAATAGATGTTTTGCCTGATGATCCGCATCCATTTAAAAATATAATTTTGCTCATACGACTACGACCTGATGTTTTAATATCCGTCGCAAAAAGGTATCAAATTCTTGCTTTTGACCTTTTAGACATTCAAAAAAACACTTCTCAGCTTCCATTAAATCAGCGCTTGCAGTTTTAATTTTATTGATCCCTTCTGTTGTCAGTTTTGGAAATTTAGAACGTTCATCGCCGATTTTTTGAGAACGTTTAATGAAGCCTCTTTTTTCTAAAAGTCTTAAAACTTGTGAGGTCATAGTGACGTCAAAACTGGTAAATCTAGACAGATCATTTTGCGTGACTTCAGAACCTTCGCGCATCATAAATCCAAGTGACATTAAAAGAATGAATTGGACATGAGTTAGTTCATGCGGTAAAAGCGTGCTTTCAATTTTCCTTTTCCAAGAAAAGTAGGTTTGATAAAGCAAAAATCCACTCATGTCGGTCATATTGATCCAATTACTGTCTTTTTTCATGGTATTACCCTCTGATTGTGCAGTGTGATAAGTTGCTTTGATTTTGACATATAGAAATCTTCATAAAATAATATGATTTGCACACAGATTATATTTGCATATAATAGTAAAATATGTCAAGATAAAGTTGGATTTAAATCGTAATTTTGGTCATCAGAGGAGTGACAAATCATGAATATCGAATTTACAAAATCTCCTGCAAGTATTGACATTGATTTTCTAACTAAAGAAATTAATCAAGAAACACCTGAATTTGGCAAAGCTTATCCTTTTGCTTTTTTTGTACGCAATGAATATAATCAAATCATAGCAGGATGCAATGGCAGTGTGATTTTCGGCAGCATTTATACCGATCAATTATGGGTACATCTAGAGTTTCGCAAGAGCGGTTTGGGGTATAAATTGATGGCGCAAGTTCATGATTATGGTCGCAAATCAGGATGCAGCATGGCAACGGTTACTACAATGAGCTTTCAGGGCGCTAAAGCATTTTATGAAAAATTGAAGTACATGGTGGATTTTGAGAGACCTGGTTATACGCAAAATTCCAGCTGCATCTTTTTAAAGCGGAGCTTGTAATGTAGCGAAACTGAAAAAGTCTGACATGGAACCTTATCCAAAAAGTTACCCAACGAGATACAATCAATAGCTAGAAAAAAATTGAAGATGATTGCTGCTGTTGCAAATATAGAATCTTTAAAAATACCACCTGCTAATCATTTAAAGAAGCTAAAAGGTAAAAGGAATAATCAACATAGATTGGAAGCATCTCCCATTTTGATTTAGATTGGTAATTTGCGCATCTATAGGCATTTGATTTGTATGGAGTTTTAATAACTTAGTCTGTACAGTACCGCTATCCTGATATGATATCTGACGTTATTTAGAACGTCAAATCTCTGTATTTAAACAAAATAGGGGATGGCTTCCACATCAATTTGTTGCTACGTAAGGTGAGTTATTAAATTATTTGTTGACTACTATTACCGATGCTGACGTATAATGTGATACTTGCCTTTTTTAAAGATTTATGAAAAAATTTATATTTTTACTTTTAAGCCTTATCTATAGCTCTTCTGTGGTAGCCATATTACAAGATGATATGTTTAAAACATACCAACATCCGCGCTTTGACAAATTTAAAGCAATTACAGCCCCAAGATTAGAAAGTTTTGTTAATCACCAGCTAAGATTATTTACTCATAAAACCAAAGCAGTATTTTATCCATTTGGTGGGCCAGATATTATTTACCCTTTGATGTTATTTCCACAAGCGCAGAACTATCTTTTAATTGGCTTGGAACCAAGAGGCGTTGCTGGTGATGGCTTGCAAATCCCTAAAAACTTAAATCGTCAACTGGACTCTCTCTTGCGTCGCAGCTTTTTTGTTACCTCAGACATGAATCAAATAATTACTCATAAACATGGTATTTTACCTTTGTTTCTTGCACAGATTGCATTGATGGGTGGCTTAGTTAAAGATATTAAATACCCAGATTATTCTTTCGGCAAGACTCTTGAAATAACTTTCATACATCTACAATTAGAAAAGAAACTTATCTATGTTCAAACAAATGTGGTAAATCAAAATTTGAGCGATGATTTAATCAAATTCATAAAAGATAATAGTTTATTTGATACTTGTATGATCAAAGCCAGTTCTTATTCATTTCACCAAAATATTTTTTCTAAATTAAGGGATTTTGTGCTAACAAATGCTGACGTCATACTACAGGATGATACAGGCGTGCCACTAAAAAAATTTCCTAAAGATTTTAAGATACATTTATTTGGCAATTATCTTATGCCTTATGGCAAGGAGTGGAGCGGTTATTTCCAAAAAGATTTGTACAAAATATATTATGAGACAAATCCTAAATCAAAAGTTCCATTTTGCTATGGCTACGGATGTGGTCGAAGTCCAGTAGCAATAATACTAGCCATTCGGGGGAGTACAGATTAGCTGTAACGTTTTCCCTAAAGCATCACTATCTATAGTATGCCCACCTTCATATTCAATAATTTTATATCTTAAATTTTTGGCACGCTCGTATGCATACTTATCATATTTACCTATCATAATGTAAACTTGATCTGTTGAATCTATATGTCCTGCTGCTCCGATTGTTATAACTGGTGCAGTTAAAAACTTTTGCTGCGAAATTTCATGTAAAAAATAACCACCGTTAGAAAATCCAATCCAGCCAGTTACGTGCATACCTTGTAAATCTGTCAATATGGATTGATAGGTTTCTGTTGCTTGTTTAAAATCTTGATGGGCCCAACAAATTTTATTATCAAATTTTGCACATCGATACCGTGGCATAAGTGCTATAAACCGTATATTAAGCTTACTCCCTATATCATGCAATATTTGCCTATATTTCTGCTCATCTGACGAATAAAAAGATTCTGCTAATCCACAAAGATACACCCAACAGTCCTTAGCTTCAGGATTACCAAGCTCAATAAATCGTGATTCTGCATGAGCTGACGTCATATGAAACAACCATATTATAAGGCCTTTAGTTAATGACTTCATTATATTTTTCCTGAGCGTCAGATAAACTAAGGCAGAAGTATATTTCTAGGAAGCCTCTTTTTTCATGACCAAAATAAGGCTGGATTAAAGCATCGTCTATGCCTTTTTTCAGCCAAGTAAACAGAAAATGTCTAAGCTTATGTGGCGAAATTGATTTTACAATGCCCGCCAAATTTGTATATTTCATTAATAGACCTCTTTCGAAACTCATTTACCAAGATCCCAATTATATAAACCAGCAATTAAATTGAACCTAAGACCAAATCTTTTGCGTCTATTTCGATATTTATCAGCAATTATTTTAAAACGCTTTAACATACCTATAACATTTTCATTTAATACTCTGTCACTTGCTAAACTTCTATTATTTTTCTTATCTTCTTTGGTTAAAGCATTCTTTTTACTCTTTTTCTTTGGTAGCTCAGAATTTGTATGAATCTTCTGTAAGCCTTGATAACCAGTATCAGTAATCACTTTAACCTCAGGCAGTATATGGGTTCTTGATTCTTTAAATAATTTAAAATCATGACGCTTACCATTGGAAAAAGAAGTGCATATGACTCGTTTGCTTTTCTTATCTACTACTATTTGAGTCTTTAACGTATGTCTTTTCTTTTTACCTGAGTAATAGTATTTCTGTTTTTTTGGGGTCGCTCTATAGGGCTTTCTGTAGCATCTATTAAAACTAATTCATACTCCATACCGCTTTTAACTAGAGCCTTCTTACCTGGAAGAGCAAAATCCGGATGTTTTATTAGAGTGTCTTCAACAAAACGAATTGTTTTAAATGCACTGCTTTCGCTAACCCCATAATTCTTAGCTATATGAAAATAGGTACGGTATTCCCTTAAATATTCAAGTGTCATTAATAGGCTGTCTTCCATACTAAGACTAGCTCTTCTGCCACCTTGGTACCTCCTATTTATTTGTTTCTCTGTCTTTAAAATCCCTACCATCTTTTCGAATGTACTATTTCTTACCCCAGTTAATCTTCTAAAATGCTCTTCCGATAAAATGCTTAAATTTTTATATCTCATATAGTTCTAAATTAAGTAAATTCGACTTTATAGCATATTTAGTCCAGTTTCGAAAGAGGTCTATTGCCCGTGTGTTGGCATATGGTAAAATTAATGCAAAAGATTCTCCCGTATCATGGCAAGCAGCTCCGTAAATGTATGTTGAAATGAATTGCTGTTGCCGAACTTTACGGGGTCTAGTGCCGCGTTTAGCCCATATACGAGTTAAGCTACCCTTGTTGCCCAACTCGAGTTTCATCCTGAGACCATATATCAACGTTACATCTATCGATATTTTTTGGTAATAATTCTGTTAACATGTCTGGGAAGTTTTTTTATATGTATTTTGAGTCTCTTGATTTGACTTTGGATGCATTGAACGAGAAGTAATCCAGCTAAAACCAAGGCGATGCATAGTATTGTAGACTGTTTTTAAAGCGCATTTAGCGCCATATTCCTCAAGCAACATGTTATGTAGCTCCTTTGCGGTTATATACCGCCAGTTTCACTTTCACTGAGCATATTGATTTTATCAAAAAGAGCAGATTTTTGTAGAGTGTTAATCTTCCTAGGAGCGCCGCTTCTTTGTGATTCAAATAAACCTTCAAAACCATGATTTCTAAATCTTCTGAGCCATGATTGCACGGTTTTCCAGTGCAACTTCACTATTGCAGATATGGCTTTAAAAGATTTGCCTAATTGAAGGTGATACATCGCCAATAAACGTATGCGATTCCGACCATGCGGCTCATGTTTCATCATTTTTATAAAATCATGATCATGAAAACCTAGCGGCAATATTAACTTAGCTATTTGAGTACCTTTTATCCGTTAAAAATCCATTTTAGGCCACCGCGTTAATTATTGCAATTGGTATTAGACCTCTCTTGTTTTGTCGATGATTTTGCTAAGATTAGTGACAGATAGATTAACATTTTGTTGAACGTCCTCAATGCCTTTGTTCATATTCTTTCTACTGTAGTTGGCTTATTGCCTTAAACCTATAAAACTTTCAATAAAACACTCTTTCCTAATCCAAAATTGAGGTTTTCAAGATTTGATAAATCTTCCAATTTTTTCAGCTATATACAGACCTGTATCCAAAAAACTAGTACAAGATCTTCATATGTGTGTTTAATCTTAATAATATCTTGCTTAATCAATTATCTATTGCTAGAACAAAAACCTACTAACTTTTTGTGGTTAGGTAGAAGTCTTGATTTATACATAATTAGCAACTGAATAAAGGCGGCATCTGATGAATATACAGAAACATTGTATCGTGTGTGGTTTTCATAAACTATACCCAATTTACATTGATCACCAACAGCCTTTATGCGCCTTAAATTTGCCTAAAAGTCATAAGGAGGCTACAAACGCTAAAAGATTACCTCTTAATTTTTGCTCTTGTGCACGATGCGGGCATATTTTTAATTTTTCTTTTGCATATGACCAAGTCCCGTATAGTGACGGCTCTAATCTAATGTACAATAGTGGAGATATTTGGAACCAATACCTCGATCAGCTTATTACTAAGATTAATAAAAAACTTCCGCTTAAGCAAAGTACAGTAATTGAAATAGGCTGTGGAAATGGTGTTTTTTTACAAAAAATTAAAGCCCAATTTTCAAATGCAAAATGTATTGGGTTTGATCCTTCTATTGATGCCACAGAACTAAACTCGGAAATTCAAGGTATTAAAGATTACTTTGTACCTGAACGAGATATAGAATTGTACAAGCCTGATATTTTAATTTGTCGCCATGTGATTGAGCATCTTGAAGATCCTTTTAATTTTATGGCTGATATTGCGTTTTGGTGTTCTTACTATAATCACTATCCTTTATTTGTTGTTGAGATGCCCAAAATAAACAAAGCTATTGAACAAAAAAGGACTTCTGACCTTATCTATGAGCATGTATCAAATTTTTCAGACAGAAGCTTTAAGTTTTTGACAGAAAGATCAGGTTTTAATATTGAAGAGATATCATCTGAATATAATGACGAAGTAATTCTTGCTTTTATAAAAGCAATTCCAGATGACGGCCTTTCAGACATTAAAAACAAGTCAAAAAATTACTTTCAAGGTATTCAGAAGGAAAAAGAGAACGTCGAAGAATTCTTAAACACACTAGATAAAAATAAAACAGCATTTTGGGGAGCTACAGGTAAAGGAGCTGCGTTTTTAAATGCTTTTAATGTATCAAATGATCGTTTTCCTTTAATCGTTGATTCTGATGAGCGCAAATGTGGTTTTTATGTTCCTGGGACAGGGCAATTGATTCAAAATGCATCAATTTTATTAAAAAATCCAGTTGATAACATTATTGTTACCACGTCATGGCGCGTCCAAGACATCTATTTACAAATTAAAAAAATGAAAATTGCTTATCAAAATGTGTATTACATAAAAAATAATAATATAGTTGTTTATTCAGAGTAGTTTTTATGTCTAAAGTAGAAGTGAAATCAAATGCAAAAACTATAACAAATGAAGATGGAACAACCTCAATTTCATTTGATGAATCCTACCTTCTCACTCTTTATGAACAGAAAAAAATTGATACTTTATGCAATGAAATATATATTATTCTTGCATTTTTTTATAACAATTCCTATTTCAAGATGAATAGTTCTCTATATGAGTTTTTAAATCATTTTTTACAAACTTTTTTTCATTTAATATGTCGCCTAGATTTTATTATTCCTGCTTCTTGTGAGGAGATTTTTGTTCGATTGAATAGTACTATTTGTAATATGGCCGCCATGTCCAGTCACAAAACCACATGCGTCCCTCTATCTATAATTCTATCACAAAAAGATAGTAATTGGCCAAAAATATTGATGTTATTAAATCCTTATAACTCGCTTCAATTGAGCCCTAAATTATTATTCGATCTTAGCCCAAGTTTGGCTTCTATATGGTATAGTTCATATCTCTTTCATTCTGGCATTACTGCTCATCCAACGTGCTCCCGTAATTTAAGTTATGCATTAAAAAATGTTGATGAAAGATTACTTATAAAGTATCTAGATCCTGGATCGATTATGTTTTTATCAACTAACTACGATTGTGAAAATGATAAATTGATCAAATACAAGCTAAATCAGTTGCTCTCTGATACTGTGGGAGAATTTAAAGTATTAAAAAAACCTAATAAGAAAAAAATAGCCATTGCATCAGCAAAATGGTTTAGCGTTACAGCAGTGTATAAAAGTTTAGCTCCTTTAATCAACAGTTTAAAAGATGATTATGAGCTTACTCTTATTAACTTTGGCAAAGAAAGATATGAGAATATGGATTATTCTGTTTTTAAAGAAACTATCTTTATCGACCCTATGAATGATGGGGCTTTGGGTATATCTGCACAAGATATTAATGTCGTTATTTATCCAGATATTGGTATGACATTCGAAAGTATTTTCTTCTCTAATGTTCGTATTGCTCCTATTCAAGTTTGTATGTATGGACACCCTGTTTCTACTTTTGGTTCAAAAATTGATTATTTTATTGGTGGTCAAGATGTTGAAGATGTACCAAATGCAGCTAAGAACTATTCTGAACGCCTTGTTTTAATTCCAGGCCTGGCTGCACAAGCCATATGGCCAAATTATAAAAAACAAGATCTTTATAAACCACAAGCAGATAAAATTTTTATCTGTTGTGGTTGGGCAGCCTCTAAATATAATTACCCAATGTTATTAAATTTACGTAAAATTATTGAGCGTGCAAATCAGTATGTTGTATTTCGCATTATAGCTGGTGGCTTAACTATGCAAAATGAATTCATTCCATTTTGTAAAAATGTAACAGATGTTTTAGGAGCAGAGCATGTAGAAATTTCTCCGGCTGCTTCCTACAATTATTATATGGGTATCATTGAATCCTCAGATTTTGCTATAGACAGCTATCCATTTGGAGGATTCAACACGGTTGTTGATTATTTGTACCTTGAAAAACCAACTATTACTTACGAATCTTCTAAAGCTTACGGCCGTTTTGCCTCGGCTATTTTACGCAAGCTCAAAGCTGAGGATTTTATAGCCTACTCAGATGAAGAATATATCTCAAAAACAGTTGAATTAATCAATAACCCAGAAAAATTAAAGCAAGCACAAAATTTATTTAAACTTGAAGATATCAAACAAGTAATAGATCATCTAACAGACAATCATTATTTTAAAAAAGCTATTGATGATTTAATTAAGAATCACACAAAATATTCAAAACAGAATCACAAAGACCCAATTATAATAGAAAGAGACCTATGAATAATAAAATACTCATTGCTGGTGGAGCCGGGTTTTTAGGAACAAATTTAGCTCATTATTTAAAAGATAAAGCACAATCTATAACCATAGTTGATAATCTATGCACAGGGTCTTTGAGTAACCTAAAGACATTAGAAAAATATCAAAACATTAAATTTATAAAACATGATATTATTAATCAATTTGATTTTAAAGATGAAAAATATGATGTTATCTTTAACCTAGCTAGTCCAGCAAGCCCTATTCCTTACCAAAAAAATCCTATTTTTACCTTAAAAACAAATGTTATTGGAACCCTAAATTTGCTGGAAATTGCAAAAAAGCATAAAGCTATTTTTTTTCAAGCTTCTACTTCTGAAGTTTATGGAGATCCTGAGAAACATCCACAAACTGAAGATTATTGGGGAAACGTTAATCCTATTGGAATCAGATCTTGTTATGATGAAGGTAAAAGGGCAGCTGAAGCACTTAGCATGGATTACAAAAGATATCATGGTGTTCAAGTTAAAATTATAAGAATTTTCAACACTTATGGGCCCTTCATGGATCCAGAAGATGGTCGTGTTGTTAGTAATTTTATTACTCAAGCATTACAAGGTTTACCCTTAACTATGTATGGTCAAGGAGAGCAAACGAGATCTCTTTGTTATGTCGATGATTTGCTAAAAGGCATAATGGCAATGGTTAACTCTGATGTTACAGGCCCTGTTAACATTGGTAACCCTGAAGAAATAACAGTGAAGGATTTGGCAAATCTTATTATCAATCTGTGCCAATCTAAGAGCCAAATTGTTTATTGCCCTTTACCATTAGACGACCCTAAAAAACGTTGTCCGGATATTAGCCTAGCTAAAACGTTAGGGTGGCAACCGCAAATATTGCTAAAAGATGGTTTACTAAAAGCGATTTATTATTTTAAAACGAGGATGCTTAATGAACCATACGTGTCAAGTTAAGCCATAATAACAGCAGGCTTCAATAATTATAGGAAGCATCTCTCATTTTGATTTAAATTGGTAATTTGCGCATTTATGGGTATTTGATTTGTATAGAGTTTTAATAACTTAGTCTGTGACCGCCATCCTGATATAGGAGTGCGTAAGATATTAGACCTCTTTCGAAACTGGACTAAATATGCTATAAAGTCGAATTTACTTAATTTAGAACTATATGAGATATAAAAATTTAAGCATTTTATCGGAAGAGCATTTTAGAAGATTAACTGGGGTAAGAAATAGTACATTCGAAAAGATGGTAGGGATTTTAAAGACAGAGAAACAAATAAATAGGAGGTACCAAGGTGGCAGAAGAGCTAGTCTTAGTATGGAAGACAGCCTATTAATGACACTTGAATATTTAAGGGAATACCGTACCTATTTTCATATAGCTAAGAATTATGGGGTTAGCGAAAGCAGTGCATTTAAAACAATTCGTTTTGTTGAAGACACTCTAATAAAACATCCGGATTTTGCTCTTCCAGGTAAGAAGGCTCTAGTTAAAAGCGGTATGGAGTATGAATTAGTTTTAATAGATGCTACAGAAAGCCCTATAGAGCGACCCCAAAAAAACAGAAATACTATTACTCAGGTAAAAAGAAAAGACATACGTTAAAGACTCAAATAGTAGTAGATAAGAAAAGCAAACGAGTCATATGCACTTCTTTTTCCAATGGTAAGCGTCATGATTTTAAATTATTTAAAGAATCAAGAACCCATATACTGCCTGAGGTTAAAGTGATTACTGATACTGGTTATCAAGGCTTACAGAAGATTCATACAAATTCTGAGCTACCAAAAAAAAAGAGTAAAAAGAATGCTTTAACCAAAGAAGATAAGAAAAATAATAGAAGTTTAGCAAGTGACAGAGTATTAAATGAAAATGTTATAGGTATGTTAAAGCGTTTTAAAATAATTGCTGATAAATATCGAAATAGACGCAAAAGATTTGGTCTTAGGTTCAATTTAATTGCTGGTTTATATAATTGGGATCTTGGTAAATGAGTTTCGAAAGAGGTCTAATGAATAAATTCTTAGAAGACCTTTCTCTCACTACTCAAAGCAACCGACATATAGCTTTACTAATGGATAATGCAGGTTGGCACACAGCCAAAAAACTAACTGTTCCAAGCAATATCACTTTGATACCGCTTCCGCCTTATGCACCAGAACTTAATGCAATGGAACAAGTTTGGGAGTGGATCAAAAATCATTTCTTGTCTAACCAATGTTACGGTGCATATGAAGATATTGTCACTATGGCTTGTTACGCTTGGAATCAACTTGCTCAGAATGTAGATTTAGTAAAATCAATTATGTATAGAGACTGGATAAATACACCGTGTTAATTATTGCAATTGGTATAATATAGTGCGGTTATATATTTTCTCATGATACTCTTTAAAATTTGTTCTAAGTCTTTTATAGAGTTCTCTAATTCCTTGTATATAACCGCCTTCTTGCCATCTTCTAATCCAGAACTAAGGTTAAAAGTGTTAACTCCTTATAAATTTATAATAAGCACTTGGCAAAAAAGAGCCAAATCTGTTTATTTTAAATCCAACCCATCAGATATTGGAACTAAACCTATAGCACCATTCACGTGTGTTGATACAACTTACCTTCGTTGGTTGTTCGACTGTGTGTTATCCTGTTCTATTTTTTTTGTATTTACTACCGCAGTATATTTGCCAATATTTGGCTGTTTACCTTCAGTTGAATTACTTTGTACAAGGTTTTGTTCTTTTGTTAGATTTCTTAGTTTTTGTTTCAGAGCTTCAGGATTAAGTTTACCAACCTCAAGCAACTCTTTATATTCATTAGGCGAATTTTTAGCAAGATTTCGAGCATCTTCCGAACATAAAAGCTCTATGCTGTTTTTCAACAATGGTCGTACAGGCGTCGGCTTACTCAATAATAAACTTGGTAATGGTAATGAAGAAAGAACTGGGACTCCTAATGAATTCTGAGCAAGTGTGGTAGCTTGCGAAACAGGTTGTACAGGCATCGCTGCATTAACCACCTCCCTATATAATAAAGGTGAGTCTTTGGCGAGTTTACAAGCATCGTCTGAGGACAAAGCCTTTATACGTGATGAATCTAGTGTAGTTTTAATACTAATATCAACTAAATATTGATATTCTGAATACGCATCCTTAACAAATTCTTTAATATTTGGGTTGCCCAAAGCCTTTATTTTCTCTATTTTCTCAGCTGTCATTATTGTTTTATCTTCAGCAATAGCAGTGACCAAGTAATTGAAAGCTATTTCCTCATGTTCAATAGGTTTTGTTTGACCAACTTTTGTCATAGCTCCAAGACCATTGATAGAAAATAGTATATCAGTATCCTTTCCAATAAGCTCTATGGCTTTTATCATTGTATCTATGCTATACTTTTCTTTCACACTTAAACAAACTTCTATCCCGCGAGAATAATTGATTAGAATCTCTTCTTGTAATTTTCTATCTAGTTTCTCGATTCCGCATGTCTTTGCAATAAAATTAAGCAACTGAACGCTTTTTCCCGCGCCGGACTCTAATTGTGTTGTTAAGAGCTTCGTATTATACTTATCGGAATCAACTATTATTTGGCGCCAACTATTAATAATGTTTGCATTAATTTGCTTTTCTGTAATTTGTTCAAACTTTGCCTTATATTATTCCTTGATCGTTTCTACATTTGTCTCTTGCCATTTACCAGGAAATGATTGAATTTTATTTAATTCATCAAGTACCGCACAATATTTGGTGTATAAATAATTTCCTGCTTCTTTCAGTTTTTCTTCAGGTTTTGAATCTGACTTAGACATTATTGCAGAGAGATCTTGGATATTTTCTAGCGTTCCAGCAAGTTTTAAGGAATTTACAAATTGCTCAGGATTATCTACTCTATGCTTACCTACCGGTGTAGTATGAGGAGCTAGATTTCTAAATTCTACTAACTTGCCCTCTTTGTCTATGATACTAATATTTTCCTGTATACCTTGCAATATGCTATTTGCAACCCATGCTGGTAAGTCAAAGTTTTGATTATTTGATTCTAACAATTGGTAATCAAAGAGATTGAGTGTAAGATTAGCATGTGCCGGG
Source organism: Candidatus Trichorickettsia mobilis (assembly GCF_963422225.1). NCBI lineage: Bacteria > Pseudomonadati > Pseudomonadota > Alphaproteobacteria > Rickettsiales > Rickettsiaceae > Candidatus Trichorickettsia > Candidatus Trichorickettsia mobilis. The sequence continues at coordinate 1,629,145 of NZ_OY728607.1, read as the reverse complement.
TTTTTTGAAGAAGCATGTAGTATAAATAAAACGTCAGTAGGTTTGGCTATATCGCCTCTTTCTTGCATCTTTTCTAAATCTTTCTTAACTTGACCAGCAAAACAAGAAGTAATAATGGCTACCTTTCCTGGTATCTTGCTTAATAATTCAATTGTTTTAATATGATCTGTTTGTCCTACCTGGATAGTGCCATTGATAGCCTTGGTAGTGCCCTGAGTGTCATTAGAATTTGTTTGAAAGCCATTGTTACTCAGCATTATTCCCATGAGCATGCACAAAAAATACTTGGGTATCTTGCAATTTATCCCTCAATGCCTTATCAAACTTATCTTTAGAATTTATTTCCTGAATATCAAGCTTGGATGAATCGTTTTTGGGTATATAGTCAGGCATAAAAGCATCGGGACATAAAAGTACAACTTTACCTTTTGCTTCTTGTACTGTTGGATTTTGTGTTTTCATGTCACACCCTTAATTAAACCCTACGCTTATGCTTCTTCATTTTCTTGTATAGTAAATATTTAGCTTCTTAATTGTTATATAGTCAATTGATTAGAACTTGGTGCGTTGTTGATCAAAGTTCACCTATTATTTATAGGCTTCACTCCTCACGTCTAGCACCCAATTCTACTGAATTGACTATACCAGGACTTCCGCAAGACTAATGAAATTAGATAAGAATCGAGATATTATGGGAGTATAATGTAATTTAGATTGTGAGTATAAGATGACTACAAGAATAGATTATTGTCAGTATTTATTATCGAGCCAGACAAATTATACTATTACAAATTTTGCTGATCATGTAGAAGGTTTAAGCGACGACAGGGTCAGAAGATATCTAGCGAATGCTAAATTATCACCAAGATTAATATGGGAACACGGTAAAGAAGAGATTATCTTCAGCGCTAACGGCAAGTTGCTATTTGACGATAGCGTATTAGATAAAAGTTACTCGAATAATATAGATGAAGTCAGGTATCAATATAGCGGCAATGCCAAGGAAGTAATAAAAGGCATAGGTATTGTGACCTGTGTTTATGTTAATCCTGAAGAGAATAAGTTTTGGATAATAGATTATAGGATATTCAATCCCGATAAAGACGGTTTAACTAAAATAGATCACGTTAAAGAAATGCTGCGTAATGCTCATTATAGCAAAAAGGTTGCATTTAACACAGTACTTATGGATAGTTGGTATGCGACAACCTCGATTCTACTTCAAATAGAAACTATCGGTAAATATTACTATTGTCCTATCAAAAGTAATCGTTTAGTAGACGATAGCAACGGTAATAAGGCTTACTGTAGAGTTGATTCTTTGGATTGGAGTACTGATGATATTAGCAACGGTAAGATTATCAAGATTCATAAATTTCCTAAAGATCATAAAGTGAAATTATTCAGAGTAACTGTTTCTACCAACAGAACTGACTATGTCGTCACAAACGACATGGCTCAAAATTCGCTTGATGCTGTACAACAAGAGTATGGCTTCAGGTGGAAGATTGAGGAATTTCATCGTGAAGTCAAGCAAGTCACCGGTATTGAAAAGTGCCAATGTAGAATAGGAAGAATACAGAGAAATCATATAGCTTGCGCTATCATGGTCTGGAATTGTTTGAAAAAAGCTGCAAATGCTGCTTCTAGCACCGTATATCAGCTAAAGAGCGGGTTATTAAGGAACTATTTAATCCAGGAATTAAAGAGCCCTGTCGTGCGATTTGCGTAAGTCCTGTATACATAAAAATTACTACTTTAGTAGTTAAGTACAAGATAAGCCACCTATCGGTGGCAGCTTAGCTTTTTACATCTCTTGCCAACTTCTGTTATCAAAGGTAATATGCAAGTCATTACAAATAATCAGAGTAAAAGATGGAAATAATCGGTAAAGGAATCTCTATAAAACATATTTTTCTTGATCGGGGTAATTGGCGTCGATTTCACTGAAAAATATAGCGAGCTGAGGTATGGTATTATCTTTAACGTTACTAAAGTTATATTGTGCGGAACGAAATATTTAGGATTTAAGAGTTATAGCTGCCCTACATGTGATCACGGTAAATCAGTAGTATTTAGTTGTAAAGGTAGATTTTGTTCTCGTTGCGGTAAGAAGCAAACAGATCAATGGATAAGTAAAGCTACCAATGTTCTACCAAAGACACGTTGGCAGCACATTACATTTACAATGCCCGACTCATTATGGCCAATATTTTGGCTTAATCGCAATCTGTTTGGATTAATTTCTGCTGTTGCCGCCGGAATTATTAAGGAAATAGCAACAAAGAAAAAGATTGTAGTCGCTATATTTACTGCCCTGCACACCTTCGGTAGAGATTTAAAACGTAATGTTCATATCCATTTATCGGTTACTTGCGGCGGTATAGATAGCAAGGGTAATTGGCGTAAATTATTTTTCCCTGCCGAGCCTATTAAAAAAATGTGGAGACATAGAATTCTTGAGTTATTTCGCTCAGAATACGCCTCAAGTAATTTGAAATTACCGTCGAAATATCAAAATGATGGCGATTTTAACAACTGGATGATCGGCCTATATGAAATCAGTTGGTATGTTTATTTGCAAAAACCATCAGACGATCATAAACGCAACATAAACTATTTAGGGCGATATATAAAACGACCTCCTATTTCTGAGGCAAGAATAGAGGAATATGATGGACTGCAAGTAACGTTTAGATTTCTTGACCACCACTACAATAACACGATTGATCACGTCACATGCCTGTACTGCAGTTTATATCTAGCCTGATTATGCACATACCCGATCGTTATTTTCGAATAATAAGGTACTACGGCTTTTTATCTAACAGAACTAGAGGAATACAACTACCTATTGTATATAAGGCGATAAACCAAATTATACCTAAGAAAATCAAGTCATTGAACTGGAGATTAATGATTGGTTAAACTTTAAAAAAGATCCGTTATCTTGTCCAAACTGTAATCAATTTATGAGCCTGAGACAGGTTTATTACGGTTTATCTCCACCCTTGTTATTAGTGAAGATCAATGAATTATTGTGAACGCCTCGGTGATATTCATATGGTGAACCGTTGCTTCACGCCACGTTAATATAATTTTAAAAAATTGGCCTATTTTGAGATAGATTTTAAGAGAAGATTTTTATACAAGTGTCAATAATTTCTAATATCACAATTTAACAACCAAATTTTTAAAGAAAATTTTAAAATTTTCAAAAAAATATTTTTGGTAAAATTTTTGAAATTCCTATACTATTAATTAATTTTTTAACAAATAACTTACTTATTTAAAGCTCTGTTGTAAAGAACCACAAATAAAAAATCAATACCTGAATTTCGGTCGCACATTTTTTTGGAGTCATTATAATAACCCTATAGCGATATGCCTAAATGACCGACACTATTAAGTGATTTTGCTTAAGGCTAAGCGATTATTAATGTAGGATATAATGATGACAGAAGCACAAAAACAAGAGTTTTACCAAGCACTAATTGATAAATTTGCCAAAAAAAACGATAATGGGCATCACAAAGTGCTTACATGCTCTTGGCTTGACACAAAGCTTGGCTCAATGATTGCAATTAGTGATGATGATGGTCTTTACCTTTTAGAATTTGTCGACCGGCGCGGTTTAGAGCGTGAGGTTGAAAGGCTTAGAAAAAAGACATTCGCTACTATTATTCCAGGTAGTACTGATCCAATTCAATCGATCACCATCGAGCTTAAATCTTACTTCGATGGTCTACTTACGGAATTTAAAACGCCCATTCACCTTTTAGGTAGCCCATTTCAAAGGCTTGTTTGGGAAGAGCTAATGCGCATTCCATATGGACAAACGCGAACTTATGCAGAGCAAAGCAAAGCTATTGGAAAACACACAGCTTACCGTGCTGTTGCGAATGCCAATGGTGCCAATCAACTAGCAATTGTCATTCCCTGTCACCGTATCATTAATAGCAATGGCAATCTTGGGGGATATGGTGGTGGCATCACGCGCAAACAATGGCTTATCAATCATGAGAAACAAGGATTTATAAAATTAGTAAAAAATTTGTCTTGAAAAATCAGTTCATTATAGTTTTCAACTACTTTTACTATAGTAAGAGTCGTAGAGACGAAGGTCAAAATTGAAGAAGTGCTAGGAGTTCCGAAGTCGAGTACCGCAGCGCACTTTTGGGTGCGTGAGGAACGCAGATCTTTGGATACGACAACGCAATTCTCAATTTTCACCGAAGTATCTAGTCGAGAGTTTGTACGTTTACTATAATAGATGGTGATTTATTAATCTCTTGTTTTATGATTCTACGAAGAATTGAACGAGTCGCCTCTTCAATTTGATCATTAGTTAACCTACCACTGCTATTATTCTTTAAAATATTCAACTTCTCCACAACTTCATTTCTTATATCATTAATTAGCTCTATATCGTCTTGAGGATCAAGTACCCCGGGAGTAGATATAATAGGCTTAGATATTTTACCATGTTTGTCGACTACCACTGAAGCAATTACTATACCAGTATCTCTCATCTTTCTGCGCATCTTAAATATCGATGATTCAGCTGGTAATAAATAATTTCCATCTACTGCCAAATATCCTGTATCAACCTTATCAATTATTTTGGAATGCACAGCATCTAATAATACTACGCTACCATTTTCCACTTCTACTGTTTGAGGGATACCACATCTTTTTGCAAGCTTAGCATGTTCATGAATATGCACCGGTTCTCCATGCACAGGAATACATAATTGTGGCCGGATCAGAGAATACATTTTCTTTAACTCATCAATTGCCGGATGACCTGATACATGAACAAAATGATCTCTTTCAGTAATCACTTCAATTCCAGCTTTAACACAAACATTGAATAAACGAAAAATCTTTTTTTCATTACCAGGAATAATTTTTGATGAAAAAATTACTGTATCTTTTGGCGCAAGTTTGATCGAATGATGATTATTACTGGCCATCTTCGCCATTGCAGCCAACGGCTCTCCTTGACAACCAGTGGCAATTATCAATAATTCTTCCCTTCTGAACCTGGCAATATCACGCTCATCAACCAGAGGCGCAATATCCGTTAAATATCCACTATCCTGAGCTGCAAGCAACATTCGATGCAAACTACGACCGGTAAGCGCTACTTTTCTTCCAGTTTGCTGACCAGCATGAATTAAGGTATCAAGACGTGCTAAATTAGAAGCAAAAGTGGTTACCACTACTAGCTTGGGACAACCAGCAATAATATCAACAATACTTTTACGAACATCTCCTTCAGAACCAGAAGTACCAGTATTAAATACATTGGTTGAATCACATACTAAAGCTAGAACACCTTCATCTCCAAATTTTCTTAATAAATCTTCATCGGCACATTTACCAATTAATGGATCATTATCAAACTTCCAATCGCCAGTATGTAAAATATTTCCAGCTTTGGTGCGGATCATAATCGCCTGCATCTCAGGAGCCGAATGAGTCAAAGAAGCCATTTCTAATAAGAAAGGTGATAAATCAATTTTACTACCCGGGCTTACTGTATTAATTTTTATATTTTTAGCAAAACTATACTCTGCTAATCTTAGTTTTAAGAAATTAGCTGTAAAAGTTGTGGCATATATCGGACACTGGATACTATTCCATAAATATTGCACTGCGCCAAGATGATCTTCATGCGCATGTGTTAGTACCAACCCCACTAAATCTTTCTTGCGTGCAGCAATAAAATCAAGATTAGCTACCAACATTTCTACACCAGGCAGATACTCATCAGCAAACCCGCTGCCACAGTCAATCATCAACCATTTTCCTTTATAATGGTACAAATTAACATTAATACCGATCTCATTGGAGCCACCTAAAGGAATAAATAATAAATTTTCGTGATGATTTTTATGATTGAATGACATATGAATTATATACTATAATTATTGTGTTTATTAATAAACTTGTTGAAATCCTTATAACCTATTCTCAGCCATCAGTCCAATGATTAATAATCGCCTAATCTATATTAATATAATATTATCCGGGATATTGTTTGGATTATTAGTAAGCTACCCTACCCTTGATCTCAAATTTTCTCAACTTTTTTATGATCATGATCACGGTTTCATCTACCGTAATCATTTTATGGTCAGACTCTTATTTTTACTGATTCCACCACTTACTAAAATCTTTGTTGCCGCTTGTATTATTTTCTTATGTTTTCAACGTTATAAGCATAAAAACTTCAAAAAAACTTTATCATCATCGGCTGCTTATTTGATCATCACCGTAGCAATTGGCCCTGGGTTAATGGTTAATCAAATATTAAAAAATGAAATCGGTCGTGCAAGACCAGCACAAATCACCGAGTTTGGCGGTAGCAAGAATTTTACGGCAGCGGCAATAATCGCTAATCAATGTCATCATAATTGCTCTTTTCCATCTGGTCATGCAGCAATGGCGTATTATTGTACTATATTAGCCTACGTTACCTCACTATTTTCTAACAAAAACAAAAAATATTTTACTATAATCTATATTTCTGCACTTTTATTTGGTACATTAACTGGCCTTAGTCGAATATTAATGGGCGGGCATTTCTTAAGTGATGTCATCGCATCTTGTTTTATAATACTGACAATCAATCATTTATTATTTCTATGGTGGCAAAAGCAACAAATTTAAATAATATTTTTATTATCCACAATCAATCACTCAAAGCTCTAGAAATTATAGAGCGGCTAAAAATATTTTATGATTATACTACACCAGAGAAAGCTGGGCTGATTGTAGTTATTGGAGGAGATGGTGAATTACTACATGCTTTACACAAATATATGCACTTAAATATTCCATTTTATGGGATCAATGCCGGTAGTATAGGCTTCTTAATGAATTCATTAACTGATTCAGACCTACCACTTAATATTCATGAAGCCACCATCACACATTTACACCCATTAACAATGGAAGCAGTAGCTTTTAATGGGATTACTTATTCAGCACTAGCGATCAATGAAGCTTCAATATTTAGAAAAACCAATCAAGCAGCCAAATTTCGGATAGAAGTTGATGGTATTGAAAGAATGCCAGAATTAATAGCTGATGGCGCGATAGTATCTACCCCAGCTGGCAGCAGCGCATATAATTTATCTGCGGGCGGAACCATATTACCGCTATCATCAAATCTTTTATGTCTTACTCCCATCTGCCCGTTTCGTCCCAGACGTTGGCAAGGGGCATTGTTACCATCCTCCTCTTTAATAAAATTTGATATATTTGAAAATTATAAAAGACCAGTAAATGCTGTGGCTGATTTTCAAGAATTTGAAAATATCAAATCAGTTACCGTACGTTCGTTACAAAACAAAGTCATTAAATTATTATTCGATCAACATCATAGTCTTGAAGATCGAATCATTAAAGAACAATTTTATGGCTAGTGACGAGCATTAATGAACTGTATTAAAACGTACTAATATAAAGTCAACCCGAAACAAGTTCGGGATGACTTTATGTGCGTGGAATTATGTACTAATATCAAAATGACTATAATTAATTTAATCAACTCGGAAACATCAAACTCTAGCTCTTGCTCAAATTTTGTGGAGACAACTGTTTTTCCTGTTTATCAAGACTTACCTCAGTCTTAAAGTCTAATCCTAAAATCTTTGCAACTGACGATTCTTTAGCTTGCTTCAATAGTTTATCTGGTGAAAATAACAATATACCTTTCAGTAGCCCCATCATATCTTTAGCAATAGCATCTGCCACTGTTTTACCTTGTGGTATTTTATTAAAATCAGCTTGTAATTCTTTGTGTAAAGCTAGAGTCATTACTAATGATTCCTGTTGCTGTACTATTTTTGCAAAAACACCAGTTGCTGGAACGGTAGTTTTATCTAACGATTTTTCAATTTCAAGCATTTTATTATCTATTTTCAGCTGTGTAGATTTTATAGCTAAACCTCTATAAAACGGTTATAATCAAAGGGTATAATTAAAATAATTGTTATGACATATTCGATAGATTTTAGAAAGAAAGTACTGGCTATCAAAGAAAAAGAGAAGATGAGTTTTGAATCAATATCAAAACGTTTTGGAGTAGGAAAAAACACGGTATTTGTATGGACTAAAAAAATATCTCCTCTAAAGAATAGGAATAGAGCTTCGAAAAAAATACCGATTGATAAATTGAGAGAAGACGTGGTGCAATATAGTGACGCGTATCAATATGAAAGAGCTGAGCGGTTAGGAGTGAGTAAATCTGGAATACAAAAAGCATTAAAGAAGTTGAACATTACGTATAAAAAAAGCTTTAAAACATCCGAAGGCAAAAGAAGAAGAGAGGTTAGAATTTCAGAATAAGATAAAAAAGTACGAGGCAGAGGAAAAAGTTATTGTCTTTACCGATGAGAGCGGGTTTGTCCATAGCGCGCCTAGAACTCACGGATATTCGGCAAAAGGCAAGAGGTGTTATGGTGTTCATGATTGGCATCCGTCAAAAAGAACTAATGTTATAGGGGCATTAGTAGGTAAATCGCTGCTAACCGTGTCAATTTTTGACGGCAATGTTAATACAGTTATTTTTAACAGCTGGGTAGAACAAGATTTAATACCGAAATTACCTAATAATTCCGTGGTTGTGACAGACAATGCAAGTTTCCATAAAAGTCCGTATTTAAAAACTATGATAGAAAAAGCTGGTCATATATTGGAGTACTTACCGCCTTATTCTCCTGATTTGAATCCTATTGAACCAAAATGGGCTCAAGCTAAATCTAGAAGAAGGAAATATCGCTGTGACGTAGACACTCTGTTTGAAAAGTACATGTTATAACCGTTTTATAGGGGTTTAGCTATACTAAATCATTAGGTAAGTTATACTTATCTAATGTAGTATATAAACCTGTTTTTAATGAACCTAACATCTCTTGCGTTTCTTTTTTATTGCTTGGCATTTTTTCAGCAATTTGAGCTATATCTTGAACAAACTTTTTGTCATTCTCATTTTGTTTAACTGCTACAGATACAGTGCTACAGGCTTCTGCACTTAATCCTAAATTAAGTACAGATTTTATTGGAATAGATGCGGTGTTTGATAATTCATTAACTTCCTTGGCTGCATTATAAATCGGCTCTAGTTTCTTATTTTGTTCGATCTCATTTACTCTTTGCTGCAAAGAAGCAACTGTTTTTTCCAGATTATCACAAGCCAAAAAGTTACTAATTTTATCAACAATTCCCACTGCCTTTAACACTAACCCTACTACTGGAAAATACGTACTTACCAAACCTACAAGAGCATTTCCAGCTGCTTTAATAATTTTTTGCGAAACTCCCGGAAAAATTTCATCTATTTGTTTCTCAAATTCTAAAGTAGCACCTAAAACTTTTGCAGCGGATGATACGAGAGTACCGTTAAATAACAATCCCTTCTTTTCTTTGATTCCTTTATTTAGATCATCTGAAGCACTATTGATACTTGCGGTAATTGTACTATGATAAATCTTCTTAGCACCTTCTTGTACTTCTTGAGATTCTGTTGATAATTTTTCAGCAAAATCCTCAAACCCATCTTTTTTTATATTATCTAAATTAGTAACTAATTTTATGGCCATATCAGTTGCCTGGCCATCTAGTATCTTTAAATCATATAATGATCCAACCTCAGCTACTGTTAAATCTTTGGTGTCTTTCGAAATTAGCTTGATCAGCTCCGGAGTTGACTTAGTTAAATTGTCTATTTGTTCTAGTGGAGTTAATGTTAAAAATTGATCTTTTTCTTTTGACATGTTTGGAGTTCCTCAAAGTTTCTCAACAATCTTAGAAACTTATATCCGCTTTTGATATAATTTTCATTAAAACAAACAGTAAATCTTATAATGATACGTGCCTGCTTTATCACATATAATAATGTGTTTATAGTAATAAATTATTATATAGATTGCGAATAAAGCTTTTTTTTCTTAAGATTGAGAGGTATATATATTCTTAAAGATCCTTAAAGATTTTTTGAAGATTTTCTATTGATAATAAAGGATTGAATCTTGCTAAGATTTTACTAAACGTAACCCAAATATAGTTTATTATGCCTATTATATCTAAGTTTATTGCTACAATTATAATAATATTTATTAATTTATCAGCCTTAGCCATTGATTTACAAGAAGCAATAACTAGTGCTTATAATAATAATGATGAATTAAAAGTAATCAGACGTGATTTTTTAGATGAAATCGAACAATTTCCTCAAGCTCTAGCAAGATTCTTGCCGAACATTATTGCTTCAATAGATGCAAGCGATGCCAAAAGCAAAAATATCGGACAATTTGGCAATAGTCCTACAGAGCGAAAAACTTTACAAAATAATATTATCATAGAACAACCAATATTTAATGGTGGTGGAGATGTTGCACTATTAAAAGTAGCACAATCTACATTCAAAGCCTCGCGCGGTAAATATTATGCTTCAGAACAGAAAATTTTGCTTAGTACAATTCAGTCATATTTAGACTATGTAGAAGCACGAGAAAAATACGAAATATCTGAATCCAGCGTCCGTTCTAATCAAAAACAATTGGAAGCGGTAGAAGAAAGGTTAAAAGTAGGAGAATCCACTGAAACTGAATTAGCAAGCGCCAGAGCAGGACTAGCATTAGCTGAAACTAACAAGCTGACAGAATATGCTAATCTACAATCAGCCAAAGCAAATTTTGCCAAAAAATCTGGTCTTACACCGGCAGATGATATTACTATGCCGCCTGTGCCCATAGGCTTACCAGGTACATTTGATGAGTTATCAAAAAGATCATTAGCTGCAAACCCTGAGATCGACTATATTAGACATAGTGCAAATGCTTCTAAAACTAATGAGATCGCTGCTAAATCTGCGCTATTACCACAAGTGAGTTTTAAGGTACAAACCGGAAAAACCTATTATGATCCAGAGACCCAAAATTTTTTGGGTAGTGGTACTACTAATTCCAGAAGCGTAACTTCTAGCCTATCGCTACAAATTCCAATTTATAGCAGAGGAGGAGTAGAATATTCTAAAATACGTAAAGCAAAAAATAGCACTCGTAAAATTGTCCATCAATTAGATGATCAATTGAAACAAAATAATTCTAATTGTATTACTAGCTGGGAAGGTTTTAATGCCGCAAAATCCAAAATTATCGCAGCAACACAAGGAGTTGATGCAGCACAAATCGCATATGATGGCACTGTTGAAGAAGAGAAAGTAGGTTCCAAATCAATATTGGACGTATTAAACGCAGAAGACAGACTTAATAAAGCTAAAATACAAAAAGTTGGAGCCTATAAAGAACATATCCTTGCTGCATACCAAATGAAAAGTTTAATCGGGCAGTTAACTGCAAAGAGTCTAAAATTAAATGTAACTTATTTTATTCCTGAACAAGAGTTTAAAAAAGTTAAAATGAAAATTATAGGATTCTAATGTGAATAACAAGGAACAGAAGAACCATGGAATGTCGGTTGAAGAAATTATTAAATCAATTAGAGGAATAATTGATGATCATAATAATACCAATAAATTATCGACAGACGATGTATTGGAGTTAACTGAGGTAATAGACACCAAACGAGAAGAAACAGACACTACTATTCTAGAGTTAAATAATGATAAATTAATTTCAGAAAATTCAGCTCGTGATACGACTAATAGTTTCAAACAATTTGCTAAAACTGCCAAAGTGGCAGTACAAGAAAATAAAAGATCTAAAGTCACTACTATTGAAGAATTAGTTGTAGAAATGATGAGGCCACAGTTAAAAAAATGGTTAGATGAAAATTTGCCAAAGCTTGTACAAGAATTGGTAGAAAAAGAAATTAGGAGATTAATTCCTGATGATAAAGAATAAATTCTGTTCCACTTCAAAGTTTATTAAGCCACTTACTGTCATACTAGATATAAAAGCTATTGTGCTTATACAACTAATCATCTTGGTTATGATAATCAGTACTAATGCCATAGCTGGAGAAAGCTTAAAATTACCAGAATTACCTGCCCTACCTACCTTAGAAGAACAAAACAAAGATAAACAAAAGCAGGAAACTAATAAAATCACTGCTAACGCCCAACAAGATGATGCTCCTGGCTTTTTCAGAAAGATTACAAATTTTTTAGGAATTACCAGTAAAAAAACAAGTACTATTAGAGCTAAGTCCAGTAAAAAGAATACCGACGATCAAGAAGAACTAGTTGAGTTAGAACAGCCACCTACACCTTCTAATTCCGCAGTTAATAACAAACCTTTAACTACAGCTAAAGAAGAATTAAAAATTCCGTCTGTACCTTCTTTAGACTTACCAGCATTGCCACCATCAAATGACACCAATGCTCAACCACAACCGCAGTTACCGACAACCGATAATCAAAACAATCAGTCTTTGCCCAAAACTGAAATTACTAAATCCACCAATGTTCAGTCTCTACCTATACCCACTATGCCTAAGGATGTTCAAACTGATCAGCAACCAGCAATCACCAAGCCTGATGCAGGAGAATTGAAAGTTCCGTCCTTGCCACCTATAGACGACTTACCAGCATTGCCACCATCAAATGACACCAATGCTCAACCGCAGTTACCGACAATCGATAATCAAAACAATCAGTCTTTGCCCAAAACTGAAATTACTAAACCCACCAATGTTCAGTCTCTACCTATACCTACTATGCCTAAGGATGTTCAAACTGATCAGCAACCAGCAATCACCAAGCCTGATGCAGGAGAATTGAAAGTTCCGTCCTTGCCACCTATAGACGACTTACCAGCATTGCCACCATCAAATGACACCAATGCTCAACCGCAGTTACCGACAATCGATAATCAAAACAATCAGTCTTTGCCCAAAACTGAAATTACTAAATCCACCAATGTTCAGTCTCTACCTATACCTACTATGCCTAAGGATGTTCAAACTGATCAGCAACCAGCAACCGCTAAACCTGATGCAGGAGAATTAAAAATTCCGTCTGTACCTTCTTTAGACTTACCAGCATTGCCACAATCAAATGACACCAATGCTCAACCACAACCGCAGTTACCGACAACCGATAATCAAAACAATCAGTCTTTGCCCAAAACTGAAATTACTAAATCCACCAATGTTCAGTCTCTACCTATACCTACTATGCCTAAGGATGTTCAAACTGATCAGCAACCAGCAACCGCTAAACCTAATGCAGGAGAATTGAAAGTTCCGTCCTTACCACCTATAGACGACTTACCTTCATTGCCACAATCAAATGACACCAATGCTCAACCACAACCGCAGTTACCGACAACCGATAATCAAAACAATCAGTCTTTGCCCAAAACTGAAATTACTAAATCCACCGATGTTCAGTCTCTACCTATACCCACTATGCCTAAGGATGTTCAAACTGATCAGCAACCAGCAATCACCAAGCCTGATGCAGGAGAATTGAAAATTCCATCTTTGCCGCCATTAAGTGACAACGCGGCAGCGTTGACAGCTCAACCACCAACAACAGAACAAGCTAAAGATAATCCTACTGCAACAACTGCAGAACCATCAAATGTACAACCACCATCTTCTTCTGTGAATACAACAACTACAGCTCTACCTGCAACAAATAACATAGCTAATGAGAATGACGAATTACAATCTCCTCCTCCGCTTACCACTGATAAGTCTAAATCAGCACGCAATACAATTCTAGGTTGGTTTAAGAGCAAAGATAAGGAAATCTATCAAACACCAGCGCCTCAACAAACTCAACTATTGGATAAGAAACCAATAATTATTGAAAAAATTGTGATAGATGACCAAGAGCTGACCCTCGAGCAAAGTAAATTTGTTAATGATGAAGCGATGGTATTATTATTGCCAAATGATGATATAGTCCTGGGTGAACTTTCTGAAGAAGCAAAAATACTATTTATGGATCTTTATAGCTATTCGATGTTATTGAAGCAAATTCAAGATAAAAATAATCGTACTATTCAGAGAGAATCGATAGATAATTTCATACTCAATTATGATAGTTACTTTAATGCTACTCCCGTACTAACTATTGATGACGCTCGTAATGACGCATTTAATAATCTTAAGAATAATAATTTATTTGTTTTAAGAGCTTTATTAGATAATTATCATGTTTTACAAAATACTGATGAAAATGGTAATACCCTATTGCATAGAACTACAGAATTAGATAGCTATTCTTTGACTAAATTTTTATTAATGCGTGGTATTAATATTCAAGCACTAAATACTTATGGTCAAACCGCCTTAACTATAGCCGAAGAACAACAAAATGATGATATATTAAGGTTAATAAGAAAAAGTGGAGCAAGATAAATAAATTAATTTTAATTGGAATTTTATGAAATTATGTATATTATTTAGTTAATGACGTCATTAACTAAAGGTAGGTTATGAAAAAAATTTATACAGAAGAATCTAAAACTCCACCTAAAGCTTCACCATTAAATTCTCCAAAAAATAAAGAAGATAAGCAAATTTCATTAGAAAAAAAACTACTTCCACAAGAAGTTGTAGTAATAAGCAATCAACCCCCAAAAAAACAACTTGGAGAAAAAATTTATGATCAGAAGCTAGTAAGTAATATCCAAACGAATCCTCAAGAAGCTAAAGTTAATTATTTAGAAGCAAAAAAATTATATGTTGAGATTGGTCAGGATATACATACCTCAACTATTAGCATGCAAAATATGAAAAATCAGTTAATAAACTGTACATTTCAACGTCAGTTGGGACAAATATCAGACGAACAAGCTCAAGGCATCATATATGGAATATTACCAGATAGCGTTGCAGGAATCGAGTTGCTGAACACAACTGCAGAAAAATTAGAAACTCTTGAAACATTATGCTCGAAATTAAATTCACTTGCTGGAGGAGATATGCCTGAATATAATATCGCTCAATTTAGCATTGAATACACAAAATCAAGTATTAAAGAATTACAAAATTGTTTTCAGGAAAATTTGAATATTGTCGACGAGATGGATAATAAATTACAAAAGTAGATTATGGGCTTTTTTTGTTGGATAAATCAAAGCCCGACAGAACTAACTAAAATTCTTGGAAATTTTATAACATTTATTTAATATAATTAATATTTAGATAACATTATGAAAGAAATAAGGTCTTCAGAAAACCGCATAAAATAGCTGAAGCTGCTTTAGCAATAATACAACAAACGACTAAAAAACCTTTTGTATAACTCCAAAAGATATAGTGCAATTGTTCTTAGGTATGGCTATAGCAAGATACAAATATCCAAAAACTTGACTTTAAATTATGCTAAATTTGCTCCACCAGGAGCTTTTAATTTAAAAAATGATATTTTTTTCTCAGGTCACGTCTACCTTTTTTAGATACGGTAAGACAAATTGCTTGAACTAGTTCTCACTCAAAGCCGTAAGAATCTTATTGTACTGCCTTTTTCCTTTCATTTACTTTGTATGCCGTTCATAATTAATAAATTATACACTATACTCTTATGCCCTTTATAATATTGAAGGTTTGATTAAGAATTCTTGTGAATTTTAAAACTTGTAATCAGTTGTCAGAATGGAAATCAGAATAGCCTAAACCTTTAACATCTTCTTTAGCTTCCTCGTTGTCCTTATTTGTCTCTAATTTGCTAGTATCTGCCACAATATTCATATTATTACCATTATCTTTAAGTGGAGCAGTTTTGGGAACACAAACGTTTGTATAGATATCTTTAATCTTTTTTGTGCATTCTGAGTATCTAGCTTCAGCATTATATAACCATAATTTAGATTCAAGAACTTTAGCTTGATCTTCTTCAACAAACACTAAATTTTCATGTTCTTTTTTGATTCCTTTAATTACATTGCTTGCTTGTATAAATTTACTAAAAAGCTCCCCAGCACTTCAACTCTAGCTTTCCCAGTAACTAAATCATTGTTAAATTTATTAATTTCTTTATATATTGTTTTACTCAACTGCGTCTCATAAGGATCTTTTGCAGCAAAATAAAAAGCATCTTGTACTACCTTAGTAAAATCTTGAAGCTTTGGCGCCGATTTCGGCTGTTCCTCTGTTGTATCATTTCCAGAAAAGTTGTTAATCTTAATCTGTTTCTGTTGTTGATATTTTTTAGAGTCTGAAAAAGTATTATTATTATTGTTTTTAGACATTAGAAAGCCTCATTCTTATTTATGTAAACCCATTATCTAATTAAAAAATATTATTAAGTCAAGTATTTTGAAAAAAATTAATAGCTTATATTAGAACTTTAACCTAGCTTTGCTATGAATACGCGAGTTGCCAATTAAAACAGCTGTAACTCCCGTTTCTACGTCATCGCGAGGGAGCTGGCCTCTGTGGTGTTTAAAAAGTATTTTAATTGGCAACTCGCGTTATGAATGGTTAAAAAGTAATTGTATATTTTTTCAACTACTCTATCTGATTACTATATACACCAATGTCATTCCCAGCAGCAGCAGGAATCCAGAAAATCTACAAGATTTTTACTCAGCTTAAGATTTAAGTAAACGTTCACGAAGTTTAAAAAATCGCGAACGTTTACATTTAATTGATACAATTTTTAAACACTATCCGCAATAAAGTAATCATGTTCCAACACTCTTAGCTTGTTTACTGATCGTGCATACTACTATCCTCACCAGCAATCTCGACTCCGCTTGGAGTTTCATCAACAAATAAGTGAAATAAATTATACACATTAAATACGTGTTCTATATCACCTGCTGTCATCTTTTTAAAATACTGACTATAATGATCATAAACATATTTAAATTCATTTTGGCTTATTTCTTCGTCTTGCTTAATATTATTAAATGCTACTTTTTTGCTTAATTTCATCTGATATTTTTTATTTGCTTTCGTTGTAGAGTGCACATTTTCTGCTGGCTGGCTTTGAACCTCTTGTTTCTTATCATTATTTAATTTAATAAATTTCTGGTTTGGTTTGTAGTAGCACTCATCTTCTGATTCTAAAAATGAAGATCGTTCTACACTACCACCCGATTTATCGTTTACCACTTTTACTACTTCATCTCTAAAACACTTTATCCCCTCTTTAATCTCTTGGTAATCAACTGAGAATATTTTGCGTGTTGTGACTTTCTTTCCTGATAAGGTAGATTCTTCTTGTTGACGCATTAATTCTTTATGATTATTTTAGAGTATTAAAATGTCGCCATGGTTATTATGATTATATTGGCCACAATTTACTTCTGTTGAATCGTTTACTATATCATCTTCTATATTTATTCCTTTTAATTTCTCAAGTTGTTGTTGCAAGAGTTTTTCCTTTGCTTTCAAAGCATTTTTTCTAATGCGGTTCGAAGGAATAAATAACTGATTTAATAGATCATGTTTTTCCTGCAACTTAACTAAACCCGGGGCAAACATTTCTCTATTATTATACTCTTGCATATCACTAGATAGCTGACGCTCTAAAATCAAGCCTTTTGCTGGTTTATATCCATCTTGATTTTGTGCCGTTACCACCTGCTTTCCTTTCTGATTTCTATATAATATTCCTGAATATGAGCTAGAAGAGTAATGATTACCTTTGATTTGTTGCTCACAAGAATAACATGAAGCAATGGACTTACCTATAAACGGTTCTTCTTCTCCACCATCTCCAAGCGCATTAATTATTGTTACTTCTGGATGGCTAGTATGATCCTTTAGTATTTTAGAATTTATTACCTTATTTATCGCAGCAAAATGGTGAGCAAGCTTTAAAATATCGTTATACACCATTTGTTCAATAAGTTTTCTTTTAGGAGAAAATTCTTGAAATAGCTCGAATATAATACCAGATTTAAAATCTTCCGATTTTTTACTGCTTATGGCTGCTATTAACAAATTAATACCATTTATGATACCGTTAATCGTGGAATCCACAAAATTTATTTTATTCTTTACAACCGCTTGATCTCTATTAGCTTTAGCTTCACTACTAATTTCTGGTAACTTATATGCTAAATATAAGCTATCATCCTTGAACACCGATGCTACAGCCGTAATACCAGTAGCATACGGATGTTTGAAAGCAGAATCATGGGAATTAAAATCAAAGAATCTTACAATAACCCGACAAAATGAGTCTGGAAATCTTTCTGCATATTTAAAATTACTAGATAAATCTTCAAGTTCATGAACTATTTGTCCATATTTAGCTTTTCTCAGCTTCATTTTGTTTACTGTTGTTAAATAAATACACGTTATCTATTAGCAGTTACAAGAAGAAATGTCAATATATTTGGTATAAAACCTTAAGATCTTTACGCATTTACTTAAGACTTTTTTGTATTTCTTCAATATTTATCCATTCATTAATCAAATCATCTAATTTCAACTGTGAATATTCTAGTTTTTTAGTTAAAACATAAAATCTATCTGGATTGACTAGATATAAATTATGATCACTTAATTGAGCTTCCAATGATTTGATGGCTTGCTCTACAGTTTCTACTTCTAAAGGTATAGTTTCAAGCAATCGTTGATGCTTATATGATAATTTAACAGAAGGTTTGTTAGTCGTTGTTTCAACTTTGGCCAGCGATGATTTTGTAGGTTTAGAACTAATTTTTGGCAAGGCTAACCGCTGATAATCTTCATAGCCACCAACAATATCAATTATTTGTTCTCTAGAAAAAATTAGGCTACGAGTCACCAATTTATCTAAAAAATCACGATCATGACTTACCATAATCAAGGTACCCTCGTAATCACTAAGAATTTCAAGTAACATCTCCAAACTATCCATATCCAAATCATTTGTTGGCTCATCCATAATTAATAAGTTCCCTGGCCTAGCTAGAATTTTAGCCAGTAGCAATCTACTAGCCTCACCTCCGGATAAAGTCGCAACTTTTGCATTTAATAAAGCAGAGTCAAACATAAATCTTTTTAAATATCCAGCAACATGCATCGTACTGCCATTGGTTAGAAAAATTTGATCACCACCAGTAGGGCACAAAGTTTGCCATAAACTGAGCGATGGATTAAGTGGAGTTTTATGCTGATCAAGATATGAAATTTCTAAATTAGTACCATGGATTATTTTACCAGTTTGCGGCAATAATTGTTTAGTCAATAACTTAATAAAGGTGGATTTACCGGAGCCATTTGCACCGATAATCCCTATTTTCTCGCCCTTCTTTACTTGAAAACTAAAATTATTAATTATTTTCTTATGCTCAAAGGCAAATGATACTGCAGCTGCCTCGACAATAAATCTATTTTTTTTAACCTCCTCTGCCATGATCGCGGTTAATCTTTGTTTGGCTATACTTAATTTCAAGGTTTGTTGTTTTAAATTTTCTCGTAAATTTTTAAGATCGGCTAATCTTTTTTGATTTCTTTTTCGCCTAGCAGTAACCCCAGCGTTTAACCAATCATTTTCAACTTCAAGCTTACGATTTAACTTTCTAAGCACCGCCTCTTCTTGTCGCATCACTACTTCTTGCCATTCTTCAAAATACTTAAAACCTTGATCCGATTTACGCAAAACACCGCGATCAATCCACCAAATTTTATTAGTGACATTAGACAGATATGCACGATCATGGCTGATACAGATTACGATACCCTGATATGCTCTTACAAAATCTTCTAACCACTCTATAGTAGTTATATCCAGATGATTAGTTGGTTCATCAAGCAATAATATATCCGGCTTTAATACTAACACCTTAGCTAAATACGCTCTTCTAAGTTGCCCACCAGAACAATTTGATAAATTTAAATTGCCATCAATTAATAATTTATCAAGTATAATATCTGCCTGATATCTTTGACCATCTGGGTCATCAAGCTCACTTAGAACAAAATCATAAATGCTATAATCCAAATTTGTTTTAATATCCTGCGTTAAGTAACCAATTTTTATAGTAGAATCTTTGAAAATCTCTCCAGAATCCAGTTCATAATCACCGAATATCACTTTCATTAAACTTGATTTACCACAGCCATTACGACCAATTAAACAAATTTTATCTCCTGGATATAAGTATATTTCGAGATCTGAAAATATAATTTTGTCTGCAAAATTTAAATTTCCCTGTTTTATGTAATAAGCAATCGTCATATTGATTAATTTTTTATAACTTTTCTAAAATTGTGATATAATAAGAATTTAATAAACTTTTAACTATGCAATTCTATGAGCAAACTGTTCCAACATACTGAACTTAGACAAACTCTTAAAATCACCACCAGTATGCAGCAAAGTATTGCTATGCTGCAAATGTCTGGTTTAGAGCTAAATAATTATGCAATCCAGGAATTAGCTAAAAATCCTTTCCTTGAAGATAATACTGTATATGAAGAACCAACTCAGCAAGATTCTATAGCAAAAAATACTGATTATAATGACAATAAACAACAACGGGATTCAGAATTTGACTTCTTGTCAAATATTGCAGCCGAGAAAACTTTGCGAGAATATATTCTTGAACAAATCAACATTGAAGTTAACAACCCTAAAGAACGTATTATTGCCTATCATTTATTAGATTCATTACAACCCAGTGGCTATATTGTATTTGATATTGCTGCTCTTGCTCAAACCTTAAAATGCAAGATCTCGCTTATCGATGAAGTATTATACAAATTACAAAAATTTGATCCACCTGGCATTTTTGCTCGTAACTTGAAAGAGTGTTTAAAACTTCAATTAGATGAGCAAGATGACGATAATAATAAAGCTCTCATTTTAATTGATAATTTAGAATTACTAGCCAAGGGTGAGATTAAGCAATTAGAAAAAATTTGTGATGTTGATAATTACACTTTACATAAACTAATTGCAAAAATTAAAAAGCTAAATCCAAAACCCGGCAATGGTTTTAACACTGAACAAATAATATATAGAACTCCAGATGTTATTCTAACTTTTGACGAGAATGGTCTGCCTCAAATAGAAATTAATCTTGAGTCTATGCCAAAATTGCGTTTAAATCACGAATTATCATTAAAAATTAAATTAGATATAAATAATGAATCTGATAAACTATTTACCAAACAAGAACTAAACTCGGCAACTTCTATCCTTAGAGCAATTGAAATGCGAGCCAAAACTATCTTAAAAGTTGCCGCTGCCGTAGTAGCAGAACAAATTAACTTCTTTAATAAAGGAGTAATGTATTTTAAACCACTAACTCTAGCTATGATTGCTGAAATTACTAGTTTAAACGAAAGCACTATTAGTCGTTCAATAGCAAATAAATATATCTCTACTCCAGAAGGTATTTATGAATTAAAATACTTCTTTTCGTCAGCTTTATCTGGAACAAAAACTACCGGCACTACAGTATCAAGTACTAAGGTTAAAGAGTTGATCAAACAAATTATTAATAGCGAAAATCAGGAATGTATTTTATCAGATGATGAAATTGCTGCAGAATTACAAAAATTTAATATAAAAATTGCACGGCGTACAGTAGCAAAATACCGTGAGTCCATGGAATTACCAACTTCAGCTATTCGTAAAAAGCAATTTAATAACTAAATTGTGCGAACAACCAACATCATTGCAAGGAGTCTTACGGCTGGATTGCTTCGTCACCTGACGGGTTCCTCGCAATGACGGAGTTTAGCTCAGACGACTTTTTCTAAAAACTGTGAACGCTTACAAACTTGCGCATCGCAGATAGACGAAGGGCAAAATTAGAGAAGTGCTAGGAATTCTGAAGTCGAGCACCGTAGCCTTAATACGCGAGGAGCGCAGATCTTCAAGAATGACGACGCAATTCTCAATTTTCACCGAGTATATCTTATGTTGGTTTAAATGCTTCATTGAATATACATACCACTTTCTTACCATGACGCACTGATAATTTTTGAAATACATGCTCAATAATTATCAAACTTTTATTATCAGTTGATAGGCGATAATTTACCATTGATTCTCTTAATTCTTCATCTACAGCAAAAATAGCCGGTAAATCAGCATTTTTATCTCTAAATTGCAAATAGGTAAATTCTCCATCATCAAAGATTCTAATTGGAGCGATCTCTTCTTGGCCACTTATTGAATAATTAAAATTATACTTTTCAGGATGCGTCAAATCAGGTCCCACAGATGCAGTAGAATAATTTCGTATATGTTCTTCTTCTTCTTCATCGGGATATATAAATCTTAAATTGAATACCATTTCTGGATCTCTAATATCATTGGCCTCCTCAGCATATAACTCAAATAAATAAGTTCTTTTATTAGTAATCAAAGTCATATTTGTAGTAGCATCTGTTTCTATTGGTTTGATAAAAATCCTATTACCAGCTGGCACTACTTGCCATCCCGTAGTATCGCCCATTGAGATACTCACTACTTCTTCTTCCTTGGCTAATTCTATACTGGCCTGATAGTTATAATACCCTGTAAACTTAAAAACATCATCAGGATTATATACCATTACCCTGATGCGACTATCTACCGGTGTAGGTCTAGATTCTCTAATCGCAAAGCTCGTTTCATGACAAATCAGCATCGACAAGATTGATATGTATACTGATTTCGTCGCACTAACTCGTAGATGAAACAAAATATGGCAGTTTAAAATTAGTATAATTAAATTTTTTATTTTATGCATGATTCATTTCTGCTGTTTATCAACTAACTGTTTAAGTCTATAATTAGTTACAATAAAGTTAAATTTAGTTTCTGAAGGAACTGATATATCAATATCGTCAATATCAAAACCCACTATTGCTTCCCAAGTCTTATTCTCTACCACATCACCACCGGCACTTTTAGCTAAGCTCTCAAAAGTAATCGTTATTTCATTGTTATCTGTATATTTTGATGACAATATCTTTACCACTGAACGTCTTACTTCTCTTTGATAACGCAAAATCGGTGATTCTAAATTATCAATATTCATCGCATTATAAAATTTTCTATAAGTTAATCTATTGGAAGTATTTTTAACAAACGTAAATTGTTGTTGCAACATATTGTAATCATATTTTTCACGTTGCAGCACATAACCTTGCACCATAATATCTGCAATCGAAGCTAAAGGATCATCTGCAATATAATCAGCACGAGTGATTTTCGCTGAGCTCTGAGAAGCATCACGAACATTTAAAGAATACCGCACCTGTTCTGCTAGAGGAAATAATGATGATACATTTACAGCGATTCCAATAAACAATAAACAAAAAGTAGAAGTACACACAAACATCATTGATCTTTGCGGAAATGGCTTTAAATATTTTTCCTTATACCATTTTCTAGCTGATATAAAGTACTCACCAGATTTGATATACTCCTGTATAGAACCTAATACTGGATCTGTTTTCATATAATTTGAATCTTTATTCTATAAATCCACAAAACATTTCAAAATCATATCATAACTAAAATATTATATTGGCAGTTATTTAGTTGTTAGCAGATAAATCCAACTAAAAATTCACACTTTGTTGCCATAGATACATAGAAATCATCAGAACTCTATATAATCCATAAATAAATAAAGGATTTTTCAGAAAAAACCTTGTATTTAAGTTTACATACACAATCTAAGAGCCCATACGGTGTCAAGTTAAAGAAAAAGAGACACAGAGCTGTCATTATCATTGCGAGACCACGATAGTGGTCGTGGCAATCCAGTTAAATAGTTCGTTTCACTTTCTGGATTGCTTCGCCTTCGGCTCGCAATGACGAGTTATATCGTCTCTTTTCCTTAAACTTAACGCATATGATCTAAGAGCCTGTCAGATTAGTAGACATAAGAGAAGAATTTTTAAGAAAAACGAAGTCGAGTACCACAAGCAGTCTTTTGTTTGTTTCAGAACGAAGACGAGTTTTGACAACAAAATTACCTCTTAGATGCGCGTGTCAGACAGACCTAAGTTCTTGCTATAGTAATTACGTAAACACACTGTGCTCCATTACTCTTCAACAACCTACTACACTCTTTAATAGTGCTGCCAGTAGTCAGCACATCATCTACCAACAAAATATTTTTACCTTTAAAATGTTTTTGATTAAATTTAATACTACCATGAATATTGTGCATTCTAGCTTTTTTTGATAAAGCGGTTTGTGACTTAGTCCACTTATCCTTAATCAACAAACGATAATCCAATGGTTTATTGATAATTATTTTTAACTCCTGGGCTAGTATATGAGATTGATTATACATACGAAATAATCGTTTAAATTTATGCATTGGTACCGGAACTATTAAATCAATATTTACTAATTCTGATTTATATCGGTAATATAACATTTTGGCTAAAACTTTTGCCATATCAGTTTTATCATAATATTTAAAAGCATGGATTATTTTACTGCTATGTGCATCAAATATAAATAAACTACGTACCCAATCATATGGAGATTTTGTATTAATACATCGACCACACAACATATTATCAAAAATAGAGACATTAAGTTGGCAACCACAAATACAACAATATGGTTTGGCAATAAAATTTAATTTTTTCCAGCAATCAGGACAGAACCCCTGTGCGGTAATGGTTAATTCAGCACAAGATAGACAACGAGGAGGTAAGATATAATCAATAATAAAACGGCAGCATAACCAAATAGACTTTAGGATCATGGTAATTTGAATTGTTATTGACTCTATTCAATATTTGTAATAGCTAACCTGTAATAATTTTCTTTATATTGCAATAAATTGGCAGGGAGTTTTTGTTTTAAACGATGTAAATGCGCTTCTATAGTACTTGAATCAGATTCTGGATGATACTGCCAGATATTTTTCAGCAAATCCTCTTTATTGATTTGATAATTATCGGCCTTGATCATCGCCGCAATTACCTCATTCTCTTTCTCAGTTAATTTACATTTAATTTGATTATCAACAATAGTGGCACATTGCTGATCATATATCCATTGATTATTAATACAGCAAAAAATTTGTTGCCTTGCTCTATTATTAATTACTAATTCTAGTAGGTGAGATAGACGACATGGTAAACTAAATTTGACTTGTTCATTAGACCCCTTCCAAAACTCTACTTCCGCATTGTGATTAAAAATTACCGTAGTTTTTATACGGAACCTATTAAACGAATTACTATAATCTCCATCAACAATTAATAGGTCTATTTTTTTATATTGCTCAATTTCATCAATATTATTTAAAAACACAGATTCTATGTTTAAATTTTGATATGATGATAATTGATCCTGAATTGTATCCCAAATTAATGGAATTGGACTGACGACAATTTCTACTCTCTTAATACAAGTGCTATTTATCACGCTCTAACCACAATTCCCTGGTTCCTTCTGCTGGGGTCAGGTCACTCGCTACCATCCTTCGATCATCAAAAACAAAACACTCGCCTTGCCATAAATTATTTTTATTTTGTGTATCTTCAAGATATTGCAATATACCACCTTTGAGATGATACACTTCATTAAACCCCAATCGCTGTAAATAAGCAGTAGATTTTTCACATCTGATACCACCAGTACAATACATCGCAATTTTTTTATCAGCCAACAAAGAAATGTTTTTATCTACCCATTCAGGAAATTCCTTAAATGTTGCTGTTTTCGGATCTATTGCTCCATTAAAACTGCCAACAGCAACTTCATAATCATTTCTGGTATCAATAGTAATTACATCTTCCAGGCAGATAAACTTATCCCAATCCCTAGGTTCGACATACTTACCTTTTAAGCTATGCACATCAAGCTCTTCTACATTCATTGCAATAATTTCAGCTTTAATTTTAACTTTTAATTTCTGAAACGGATGTTTATCGCTATAGTTTATTTTAACATTTATTTCATTGGCTGCGGTTAATTTGATAATTTCATCCACTAATAATTTAACATTTTCATAACTACCAGAAACTGAACCATTAACTCCCTCTGTTGCTATTAAAATAGTCCCCTTTAATAATTTCTTCTTACCTACCAGCAAAATCTTTGGCAATAAAATTTCAGGATTACTAATATTAACAAAACTATAAAAACTTAAAATTGCGATTCTAGCACTATTCATATCTATTCTTCAGCTTAATGTTTTATTTACATCCACCCTCTTATGTATTTTATAAATTATTTATCAAATTTTGTCACCCGAAAACTCAGTAGCCTTACCATTACTATACCATGATAAATATAGTGGTATACCACTAACAGTAAATAGACTTGCGATCATCAATGTAGTAATTGGGGTCTCATAAATTACCCAAAGCGAAAATATAACCGCAACTAAAGCCGTAAGTAACTTAAATAAACTTCTATGTTCGCTATTGGTCAATAAAAATTTAACTAGCCCTACAGCACAAACAAGATAGACAAATAAGAAAGAAGTGGTAGAGAAATTAATCATCGCCGTTACTTGTTGTACCATCGATTTATTAGCGGTCAATATTAACAATATTATAATCCCTATTGTGCTGATAGTAATAGCAAATACTGGCGCGCCATTAACATTCTTTTTTGCAAAGATTTTAGGTAGAAAACCACTTTCGGCTAACCCTAAAGCAATTTGACCACTTACTAAAGTCCAAGCATTCAAAGTTCCTATGCATACCATGGAAGAAATTATTGATATTAACAAATGCCATTGCCCCCCAAAAACATGACGCGCAGCATCAACATATGGTGATCTTGAATGCATTAAATCACTGCCTTTTATCAATCCCATAATACTCAACACATTAGTAAAATAGAGAAAAGCTACAGCTAATGTTCCAGCAATTACTGCTCTTGGTATAATTTTTCCAGGGTTAGAAACAGAGCCCGCTGCCGTAGTCGCAGATTCAAGTCCGACAAACCCCCATATAGTTAATAAAACAATCTTTGCACAATTTGTAGAATTGCTATCATCCTTCACTGAACTATCAATAACAAAGTTATCTAGATTAAAGTAAAATAATGCTCCAATTGGAATAATTATTAGTGGTAAGATTTTGAATGCCACTAATATTAGTTCGACTGCTCCAGCTGCTTGCACTCCCCTAAAGTTGAGACCAGTAATAATCAGCAATAATAATATTTCTAATCCAAGACATATAAATTGATTGTTTATCTCAATCAACGGCAATAAATATCCCATAGCCTCTACTACTACAGCAGTTGAGCTAATCCATGAAACTAACCAGTAGGTCCAGCCAATAAAAAAAGCAGCATTTCTGCCAAATATACGCTCTACATATACATGAGGCCCACCAGTCTCAGGAAAATATCGACAAAGATTGGCAAATACCATCGCTAAAGATAATACACCGACAATCGAAAAAGCCCAACTAACTATGCTCAGAAACCCAAAAGGAGCCAAATTAGTAGGTAAGATTAAAATACCGGTACCAATCTGGCTACCAGTAACCAAGGCAAATACTGCCCAAAAACCAAGTTTATTATTCGACATATAAAACCAATTACATAAAAATTATTATTTACTTCTTTAATTTCATGATAAGCACATATTACTTGTTATTATACAGCCTTATATAGCGCCTATATAACAACAACTAAATATATAAAACAAAGAATTGACTAAAATGGATATAACAAAGATACAACGCCCCTACCTTGAGGCTTTCGAAGAGATATTGATTTAATGAGAAAATGCGATATCATATTATTTCTTAATGACTTAAAAGATTTGTACCATATTTCATTATAATAAGCAAGATATTTAGGCATTGCGTACAAAATTATTATCATTTCAAATTGTTTGGTGGATTAATTTACTAAACCACGTTATGGTTATAAGTGCTTTAATTTTTATGCTAGGTATTCGTATATGGGGATGAGCTTAAGCCATTTATTAATAATTTTACTAATAATACTCGTATTGTTTGGAGCCGGAAAATTACCACAAGTAATGTCTGATTTAGGAAGAGGCCTTAAAGCTTTTAAAGATGGTATGCAAAGTGATAATGATAAAAAACAAAATGACGATAATATATAATTAAGTTTCTTTTTGATAAAATATTTCACTTACTAATTTGTGTTTAAAGCAAAAATTTAATATTTGCTTTAACTCAAACTGCAAATCGTACATCAATGCTATCTCTGTTGCTGCTAATATATTTTTGTTTTGCTGTACAGCTTTGAGCCAATGATACTGGCCTATATTTATAGATCTCAGTACAGCTTTAAATTGTTTAGGATAGCTTATTAGACCTTGAGTCTCAAGATCTATTTCGTTTGCTACAGTTTTATCTTCTGCCATTGCTTCCCATAATTGATATGCTGCTCTGGATACTTGCACTAGATTGACGGCTTTATTTAAGATAAAACATAGTCTATCTAAATCTTCTACTATGACATTGATTGCTTGAGAAGAATCAAGCATATCAGTTGCATAATTAGTCACTGTATTAAATATCATCAAATCAATACTAGCTAAATCACTAGCTAAAGCTAAATCATTTTCTTTCAAAAAAGTAGGAAATAAGTCACCATATTCATCCAGGTTACCAATAGCTGATTGATGTAGGAAAATATATTTAAAAGCTAATTTAGTAAACTTATCTTGTAAATATTTAGCTGTATTAGTAAATTTGTTTTTAAGTGCTATTGTTAATTTAGCAAAATAATTTGCTTTGTAAATATCAAGCCCCGTCAACGGCACCGCCACAAAATTAACCGCTTCTTGATCACAAATAAAATTTTTAAAATTAATCTGCCAATCTCTAAGCAACATATTCTTTGATGATAGCATTTACTTTCTCTGCTTGATCAATTAACTCCTGTAAAACTGGAATATCTTGATCCTGTTCAAATATAACCGGACGTACACCATAATTCTTAATGAAATACTCAAATAATACCAACACAACCTCAGCGATTGCACCATTATGGCTATCAATTAATAATCCTTTAGCAGATTGACTAAAACCAGCTAAATGTATTTCATATATTGCATCGGTATTAATCTGAGCAAGATATTCTTCTGCTACGAATGAAAGATTATGACTACTAATATATAAGTTACTTATATCCAGTAAAATACCACAATCAGTTTTTTCTACCAGTTGATTAAGAAAATCATATTCTGGGATTGTAGATTCTGGAAATTTAACATATAAAGCAGGATTTTCAATTAGAATTCGTTGCCCTAAATAATCTTGTACTTGCTGCACCTTGTCACACAAAAGCTGCAAAGAATCTGAACAATATGGCAGTGGCAACAAATCATGTAAAAATACGCCTTCAACTGAACTCCACGCTAAATGCTCTGAAATTAGTACCGGCTTATACAGACTTATTAAATTTTTTAATTTTTTTAAATGATTGCTATCTAAACGATCAGTAGAACCAAGAGATAATCCAACAGAATGAAAGCTAACAGGATAATGAGTGGTTATTATTTCTAGAACATGATGAACATAATTGCTTGAGGTAAAAAAATTTTCACTATGCACCTCAAGCCATGGAATAGGTGGCATCAAAGCAGTGACTATATCATAGTGAACATCCCGTAACCCTACACCACAAGCATTTGGAACAATAGCATTTCTCATTTAGGTATATCTAGAGAATTATTTGCTTTCTACTGAGCCACCAACTTCTTTACAGGATCCACTGGCAACATACATCCACTCGGAGCAATCAAAATCTTTAGTAGCCAGTCCAGCACAACTATGTGACTTATTAGCGCAATCATTACGACCAGCTTTTGCTATGCAGTAACATTTTTCCTGTGGTATATCGTCATTATCTTGCGCTGCAATATCAGCAATATTAAGACTTAAAACACCAGCAACAAGTATTATACTTAATTTATCACGCATTTTATTAGACCTCTTGCATAACTAATCTGGTTTATAATTTTGTCGTCATAATTTGACTCAAGACGCAACACACACATAGAACACTTGTGATCCTCCCCTGCATTTTTGTCTAAAAAATTCCGTAACCTTCTAGGTTATGCAAGAGGTCTATTATAATTTATTTAAAATTATTAATAATCGGAGTGGTAGTATTACTATTACTATTATGGTGAGCATTCTTATTGGCAGATTCTATGCAATTAAAAAAAGCATGACGCTCTTTTGATACCCAACCTGTTTCATTAGTCCTGACATACTGAGCATCTTTATTTATAGACGAACAAAATTGCTGAGCTAATCCGGTTGCTTCATATAAATCATTATCTGAATAATCCACTACGACACTAGCCGGAGTAAAACTAATCATTTTAGGATGCGATCTTCCACTACAAGCTACAAGTGTTAAACAACACAATAAAGTAATAAATATATTTTTATTCATAATAATTACCCTCTAATTAAATTTATTTTGTTGTAAGCGTTCACAGTTTTTAGAAAAAGTCGTCATAGATTTTGTTAAAAATCGAAACAATCCAGTCTTTATAAGATACGCTCCTTACTCGAGATACAACGAGAGTGTTAAATGAACTGTGTCAATTGAAAATAAGGTTCGTCATTGCGAGACCATTTATGGTCGAAGCAATCCAGTTAATATGCTATATGAGTTTTTTCTGGATTGCTTCGGCTACGCCTCGCAATGACGACTTGACACAGTTCAGCGAACTCTCTCGATACAACTGGATCACTACGGAGTTAATAGCTCCGTGGTGATGACGTCTCTTGTATATGAACACTTGTGTACGCAATGCTTACTTCATCACTGCTGCAACTTCATCTGCAAAATTTTTATCTTCCTGCTCTATACCTTCCCCAACTTCATAACGAACAAAATTGGTAATAGTTAATTCAGCACCTAAATCTTTTGCAGCATTCGCCAGTACCTCAGAAATTTTTAATTTGCCATCAATAACAAACACTTGATCCACTAGAACTACTTCTTCAAAAAACTTGCGAATTCTACCTTCAATCATTTTTTCAATAATATTATCTGGTTTACCAGAAGCTCGAGATTGTTCAAAGAAAATATCACGTTCACGTTGTATTAACGCAGGATCTAAATCAGATTGGTTTAATGCTTGTGGTTTTAATGCCGCAATATGCATTGCTATCTGTTTACCCAATGCTTTAAGTTTAGTTTTATCAGCTGCTTTTGACTCCAAACCCACTATTACCGCTATTTTGCCGAGCCCTTCAACCACACTATTATGAACATAAGAAGCAACAACTCCATCTTGGACTTTTACCACATTCATTCGTCGTAAATTGATATTTTCACCAATAGTAGAAATGTTCTCTATAATTTCATCAGCTACTGACTTGCCGCTTGGCATAGAAGCCACTTTCAATGATTCCAAATTATCGCACTGCACAGCTAACTCGCCAATTGCTTTCACTAAATGTTGAAATTTTTCGTTACGACCAACAAAATCAGTTTCCGAATTAACTTCCACTACTGCTCCTGTGTTGCCTACAACTACAGCAGCAGCCAGCCCCTCAGCCGCTATCCTTTCAGCTTTTTTAGCAGCAGCAGCTAGTCCTTTTGTTCTTAACCAATCTATTGCTGCTTCAAAATCTCCATTTGTTTCCAACAGAGCTTTTTTGCAATCCATCATCCCAGCACCGGTCTTTTCTCTTAAATCTTTTACAAGTGATGCACTAATCATTTTACTCTCTCAACTTAATTTATAATCTGTGTATACCTGCGATACTTCAAGATTTGGTGCATCAAACTTCGGGATTCGCATGTCCTCACGTATAAGAGCTACGGATGCTCACCGCTTGTTTTCCTAGCAACTTTTGAAGTATCTTGGTAAATCCTTAGTCTTGCTTATTATCAGCCTGCAACCCTATTTCAAACTCTTCTGCAGTTTTAGTTTCTACATCTACAGCAGTAGCTTTGGAGATTCTTTTTGGTTGCTTGAATTTAGTAATACCACTAATATTTTTAGTTGTCATTTCTGAAGAATCCATTGCTCCAATATCGACACCACTAGCCACAAGAGCATCCTCAACTCCTGCAAGCACCGCTTTTGCAAATAGCTGACAATATAACCTAATAGATCTCATAGCATCATCATTTCCTGGAATAGGAAATTGAATAGCGTCTGGATCAGAATTAGTATCAACCACCGCTACCATTGGAATTTCAAGCTTAACCGCCTCTTTTACCGCCAAATGTTCTTTGTTGGTATCAATTACTACTAACAAATCAGGTCTATCATGCAAATTACGAATTCCACCCAAGGACTTAATTAATTTGTCTTTTTTGCGAGTAATCTCCAAAGTTTCTTTTTTGGTATACCCAGCAGCTTCCTCTTCGTTGTTCAAAATTTTCTCAAGATTATCTAGCTTCTTTATAGAACGAGAAATAGTGCCCCAATTAGTTAACATTCCACCAAGCCACCTATGATTAACATAATATTGCCCACATTTTTCTGCATATTCAGCAACAATATCGCTTGCTTGAACTTTAGTACTTACGAATAAAACTTTGCCACCATTTTTCACTGTTTCATAAATTACATTAAGTGCTATCGGAATAAGAGCCGCTGTCTGTTGTAAATTAATAATATGAATATCGTCCTTTATACCGTAAATATACGGCGCCATTTTTGGATTCCAACGAGCTGTTTTATGGCCAAAATGAACTCCGGCATCAAGTAATTCCGCAATGCTAACAACTGGTAGCTTTGACATTATATCTCCTTAAAAATTTAAATGTTAGTTATTGAGTAGTTTAAAACATTGGATTTCAAACTATCTCCCGCCGCAGAATCTTAAGCTCCCAGAGCACCTCTCTGGACTAACATATATACTGCGTGTGAATTTATTTACTTTCAAGACATGCTCTAAGTAAAAGTTTGAAAATTATAACTGAGATCTAAATATTTTCAAGTTAAAATGTCAGAACCTTGGTTTTACTTAACCTAAGCGCTAAAGTTAAATCAAAACTTAAAATCACCTCCTTATAGTTGCATTTTATAATTGCAACAACATTTAATTTATATTATATTGACAATTTTTTAGATATTATAGGTATTATTACGAAAGAAAATGATTTTTCCATTACTCAAACATTACTTACTGCTGATAGACACAAGATAAGCCACCTATCGGTGGCAGCTTAGCTTTTTACATCTCTTGCCAACTTCTGTTATCAAAGGTAATATGCAAGTCATTACAAATAATCAGAGTAAAAGATGGAAATAATCGGTAAAGGAATCTCTATAA
This sequence comes from Candidatus Trichorickettsia mobilis, assembly GCF_963422225.1. Taxonomy (NCBI): domain Bacteria; kingdom Pseudomonadati; phylum Pseudomonadota; class Alphaproteobacteria; order Rickettsiales; family Rickettsiaceae; genus Candidatus Trichorickettsia; species Candidatus Trichorickettsia mobilis. The sequence continues at coordinate 1,596,049 of NZ_OY728607.1, read as the reverse complement.
AACATATTTTTCTTGATCGGGGTAATTGGCGTCGATTTCACTGAAAAATATAGCGAGCTGAGGTATGGTATTATCTTTAACGTTACTAAAGTTATATTGTGCGGAACGAAATATTTAGGATTTAAGAGTTATAGCTGCCCTACATGTGATCACGGTAAATCAGTAGTATTTAGTTGTAAAGGTAGATTTTGTTCTCGTTGCGGTAAGAAGCAAACAGATCAATGGATAAGTAAAGCTACCAATGTTCTACCAAAGACACGTTGGCAGCACATTACATTTACAATGCCCGACTCATTATGGCCAATATTTTGGCTTAATCGCAATCTGTTTGGATTAATTTCTGCTGTTGCCGCCGGAATTATTAAGGAAATAGCAACAAAGAAAAAGATTGTAGTCGCTATATTTACTGCCCTGCACACCTTCGGTAGAGATTTAAAACGTAATGTTCATATCCATTTATCGGTTACTTGCGGCGGTATAGATAGCAAGGGTAATTGGCGTAAATTATTTTTCCCTGCCGAGCCTATTAAAAAAATGTGGAGACATAGAATTCTTGAGTTATTTCGCTCAGAATACGCCTCAAGTAATTTGAAATTACCGTCGAAATATCAAAATGATGGCGATTTTAACAACTGGATGATCGGCCTATATGAAATCAGTTGGTATGTTTATTTGCAAAAACCATCAGACGATCATAAACGCAACATAAACTATTTAGGGCGATATATAAAACGACCTCCTATTTCTGAGGCAAGAATAGAGGAATATGATGGACTGCAAGTAACGTTTAGATTTCTTGACCACTACAATAACACGATTGATCACGTCACAATGCCTGTACTGCAGTTTATATCTAGCCTGATTATGCACATACCCGATCGTTATTTTCGAATAATACCGATTGCAATAATTAACACGGTGTATTTATCCAGTCTCTATACATAATTGATTTTACTAAATCTACATTCTGAGCAAGTTGATTCCAAGCGTAACAAGCCATAGTGACAATATCTTCATATGCACCGTAACATTGGTTAGACAAGAAATGATTTTTGATCCACTCCCAAACTTGTTCCATTGCATTAAGTTCTGGTGCATAAGGCGGAAGCGGTATCAAAGTGATATTGCTTGGAACAGTTAGTTTTTTGGCTGTGTGCCAACCTGCATTATCCATTAGTAAAGCTATATGTCGGTTGCTTTGAGTAGTGAGAGAAAGGTCTTCTAAGAATTTATTCATTGCCCGTGTGTTGGCATATGGTAAAATTAATGCAAAAGATTCTCCCGTATCATGGCAAGCAGCTCCGTAAATGTATGTTGAAATGAATTGCTGTTGCCGAACTTTACGGGGTCTAGTGCCGCGTTTAGCCCATATACGAGTTAAGCTACCTTGTTGCCCAACTCGAGTTTCATCCTGAGACCATATATCAACGTTACATCTATCGATATTTTTTGGTAATAATTCTGTTAACATGTCTGGGAAGTTTTTTTATATGTATTTTGAGTCTCTTGATTTGACTTTGGATGCATTGAACGAGAAGTAATCCAGCTAAAACCAAGGCGATGCATAGTATTGTAGACTGTTTTTAAAGCGCATTTAGCGCCATATTCCTCAAGCAACATGTTATGTAGCTCCTTTGCGGTTATATACCCGCCAGTTTCACTTTCACTGAGCATATTGATTTTATCAAAAAGAGCAGATTCTTGTAGAGTGTTAATCTTCCTAGGAGCGCCGCTTCTTTGTGATTCAAATAAACCTTCAAAACCATGATTTCTAAATCTTCTGAGCCATGATTGCACGGTTTTCCAGTGCAACTTCACTATTGCAGATATGGCTTTAAAAGATTTGCCTAATTGAAGGTGATACATCGCCAATAAACGTATGCGATTCCGACCATGCGGCTCATGTTTCATCATTTTTATAAAATCATGATCATGAAAACCTAGCGGCAATATTAACTTAGCTATTTGAGTACCTTTTATCCGTTAAAAATCCATTTTAGGCCACCGCGTTAATTATTGCAATTGGTATAATAAGGTACTACGGCTTTTTATCTAACAGAACTAGAGGAATACAACTACCTATTGTATATAAGGCGATAAACCAAATTATACCTAAGAAAATCAAGTCATTGAACTGGAGATTAATGATTTGGTTAAACTTTAAAAAAGATCCGTTATCTTGTCCAAACTGTAATCAATTTATGAGCCTGAGACAGGTTTATTACGGTTTATCTCCACCCTTGTTATTAGTGAAGATCAATGAATTATTGTGAACGCCTCGGTGATATTCATATGGTGAACCGTTGCTTCACGCCACGTTAATATAATTTTAAAAAATTGGCCTATTTTGAGATAGATTTTAAGAGAAGATTTTTATACAAGTGTCAATAATTTCTAATATCACAATTTAACAACCAAATTTTTAAAGAAAATTTTAAAATTTTCAAAAAAATATTTTTGGTAAAATTTTTGAAATTCCTATACTAAAAAATAGTACTAACCTACGCACCGTATCAGCAAGCTGGTGTGTTTGTATATCTATATGACGGTAATAAAGTTGATGGTATCAAACCAGAAAATTGTCCAAAAATGTTAAGAGATATAAATAGTGTAGAAATGTTTATATCTTATATCACTGCTGCAAAATATTATGGCAAAACCAATATTTTCAATGATGGCTGTAGTATATTAGACCTCTTTCGAAACTGGACTAAATATGTTATAAAGTCGAATTTACTTAATTTAGAACTATATGAGATATAAAAATTTAAGCATTTTATCGGAAGAGCATTTTAGAAGATTAACAGGGGTAAGAAATAGTACATTTGAAAAGATGGTAGGGATTTTAAAGACAGAGAAACAAATAAATAGGAGGTACCAAGGTGGCAGAAGAGCTAGTCTTAGTATGGAAGACAGCCTATTAATGACACTTGAATATTTAAGGGAATACCGTACCTATTTTCATATAGCTAAGAATTATGGAGTTAGCGAAAGCAGTGCATTTAAAACAATTCGTTTTGTTGAAGACACTCTAATAAAACATCCGGATTTTGCTCTTCCAGGTAAGAAGGCTCTAGTTAAAAGCGGTATGGAGTATGAATTAGTTTTAATAGATGCTACAGAAAGCCCTATAGAGCGACCCCAAAAAAACAGAAATACTATTACTCAGGTAAAAAGAAAAGACATACGTTAAAGACTCAAATAGTAGTAGATAAGAAAAGCAAACGAGTCATATGCACTTCTTTTTCCAATGGTAAGCGTCATGATTTTAAATTATTTAAAGAATCAAGAACCCATATACTGCCTGAGGTTAAAGTGATTACTGATACTGGTTATCAAGGCTTACAGAAGATTCATACAAATTCTGAGCTACCAAAGAAAAAGAGTAAAAAGAATGCTTTAACTAAAGAAGATAAGAAAAATAATAGAAGTTTAGCAAGTGACAGAGTATTAAATGAAAATGTTATCGGTGATAAATTATGTTAAAGCGTTTTAAAATAATTGCATCGAAATAGACGCAAAAGATTTGGTCTTAGGTTCAATTTAATTGCTGGTTTATATAATTGGGAGCTTGGTAAATGAGTTTCGAAAGAGGTCTATTATATCTTGAACCATTTCTCCATGCCGGTGTTACCAACCTTATCAACAAAGGTGCATTCGAATCACAAGATCCAGAATTTTGGTGTAAGCAAGGCAAAATCTTTTATAATTCAGCTAAGTACAACGAGGTACTTAACTGCTGCAACAAGGCAATTATACTAGATCCTAATTGTTTTGAAGCCTGGCACATTCAATCTTGTGTCTACCATCATCACTTAAATATGCTCATAGAAGCACTTGACTGCTACAATAATGCAATCGCGTCTTATTCTCAAATTTTAAAAGATGAACAAGTCGCTACCATGCTTTACCATAATAAAGGTGACATCTTAAAGCGCTTAGGTAATACAGAAGAGGCATTAGTCTGTTTCACTCAGGCAATCAATATATATCCCTGGGCTCATATAAATTATATTAGACCTCTTTCGAAACTCATTTACCAAGATCCCAATTATATAAACCAGCAATTAAATTGAACCTAAGACCAAATCTTTTGCGTCTATTTCGATATTTATCAGCAATTATTTTAAAACGCTTTAACATACCTATAACATTTTCATTTAATACTCTGTCACTTGCTAAACTTCTATTATTTTTCTTATCTTCTTTGGTTAAAGCATTCTTTTTACTCTTTTTCTTTGGTAGCTCAGAATTTGTATGAATCTTCTGTAAGCCTTGATAACCAGTATCAGTAATCACTTTAACCTCAGGCAGTATATGGGTTCTTGATTCTTTAAATAATTTAAAATCATGACGCTTACCATTGGAAAAAGAAGTGCATATGACTCGTTTGCTTTTCTTATCTACTACTATTTGAGTCTTTAACGTATGTCTTTTCTTTTTACCTGAGTAATAGTATTTCTGTTTTTTTGGGGTCGCTCTATAGGGCTTTCTGTAGCATCTATTAAAACTAATTCATACTCCATACCGCTTTTAACTAGAGCCTTCTTACCTGGAAGAGCAAAATCCGGATGTTTTATTAGAGTGTCTTCAACAAAACGAATTGTTTTAAATGCACTGCTTTCGCTAACCCCATCAGGACTTCCGCAAGACTAATGAAATTAGATAAGAATCGAGATATTATGGGAGTATAATGTAATTTAGATTGTGAGTATAAGATGACTACAAGAATAGATTATTGTCAGTATTTATTATCGAGCCAGACAAATTATACTATTACAAATTTTGCTGATCATGTAGAAGGTTTAAGCGACGACAGGGTCAGAAGATATCTAGCGAATGCTAAATTATCACCAAGATTAATATGGGAACACGGTAAAGAAGAGATTATCTTCAGCGCTAACGGCAAGTTGCTATTTGACGATAGCGTATTAGATAAAAGTTACTCGAATAATATAGATGAAGTCAGGTATCAATATAGCGGCAATGCCAAGGAAGTAATAAAAGGCATAGGTATTGTGACCTGTGTTTATGTTAATCCTGAAGAGAATAAGTTTTGGATAATAGATTATAGGATATTCAATCCCGATAAAGACGGTTTAACTAAAATAGATCACGTTAAAGAAATGCTGCGTAATGCTCATTATAGCAAAAAGGTTGCATTTAACACAGTACTTATGGATAGTTGGTATGCGACAACCTCGATTCTACTTCAAATAGAAACTATCGGTAAATATTACTATTGTCCTATCAAAAGTAATCGTTTAGTAGACGATAGCAACGGTAATAAGGCTTACTGTAGAGTTGATTCTTTGGATTGGAGTACTGATGATATTAGCAACGGTAAGATTATCAAGATTCATAAATTTCCTAAAGATCATAAAGTGAAATTATTCAGAGTAACTGTTTCTACCAACAGAACTGACTATGTCGTCACAAACGACATGGCTCAAAATTCGCTTGATGCTGTACAACAAGAGTATGGCTTCAGGTGGAAGATTGAGGAATTTCATCGTGAAGTCAAGCAAGTCACCGGTATTGAAAAGTGCCAATGTAGAATAGGAAGAATACAGAGAAATCATATAGCTTGCGCTATCATGGTCTGGAATTGTTTGAAAAAAGCTGCAAATGCTGCTTCTAGCACCGTATATCAGCTAAAGAGCGGGTTATTAAGGAACTATTTAATCCAGGAATTAAAGAGCCCTGTCGTGCGATTTGCGTAAGTCCTGCCCATAATTCTTAGCTATATGAAAATAGGTACGGTATTCCCTTAAATATTCAAGTGTCATTAATAGGCTGTCTTCCATACTAAGACTAGCTCTTCTGCCACCTTGGTACCTCCTATTTATTTGTTTCTCTGTCTTTAAAATCCCTACCATCTTTTCGAATGTACTATTTCTTACCCCAGTTAATCTTCTAAAATGCTCTTCCGATAAAATGCTTAAATTTTTATATCTCATATAGTTCTAAATTAAGTAAATTCGACTTTATAGCATATTTAGTCCAGTTTCGAAAGAGGTCTATTGAAAAAAGTAAGATTCTCGTGAATTTAGATAGAAGTGAAGAGGCGTTGGCTTGCCTTAATGTAGCAATTTCGCTATTATGCGATGCTCATAAAGCTGAAATCTACTATCAAACAGGTTTAGTTCTTCAGTCTTTGGATAAATACGAAGAGTCACTGGTCTGTTTCGATCAAGCAATTAACAGCAAACCTAACTTTTTAGATGCTTACAAAGAAAAAATTCATAGCCTCTATACTTTAATTCCAATAGAGAAAAATCAAAGAAACAAGGAAAATCAGTTAAAAGAAACCTTAGTCTGTCTCAATAAGATGACCAACCTAGTTAGTAATAGTGATAAAGTTAAGATTGATAATGAGGAGGTTAAAGCTCTCTATGTTTTAGGTTATACCTCGTACAAATTAAACAAATATGAGCAGGCGATTGACAGCTATAAAAAAGCAATTGAGATAAATAATGATCTTCAAATGGCTCACTATGGTCTAGAGATAGCCAATGAAGCACTCAGTATAGCTTTGATTGGAATTGACCCTGAAATCTAAGGTAATATATTATAGTAAATTAAGCTGAATTAGTCAGAGTTGTTCACAAGTTTTTAAGTTTAAACGTTAGTATACCAACATACAAGATGTCATCACGAGGAGCCGTAAGGCTCCGTGGTGATCCAGTTGCAGCTCGAGTAAGAAGCCTTATCAAAGACTGGATTGCTTCGGCAACGCCTCGCAATGACGACTTTTTCTAAAAACCACAAACAACACTCACATGAATTATATAGCAAACTGTTCAATATTATAGCGATACTAGCTTGAAACTAGAAACCTATTTTATTGAACTCTTGCTGTAAAATATAATCAAACTGATCAAGTGTTACTGAAACTCCTAAAGCCGATAGAGATAATACATGTCCACCTGCAATACCGCATGGAATGATGCCGGAGAATTTTCTTAGATCAGTGCTAATATTTACTGCTATTCCATGATAAGTTACCCACTTTCTCACTCGTATACCAATAGCAGCAATTTTTGCTTCCTGCCCTAAATATCTAACCCAGATACCAACTTTATCGTAGATCGTAAAAGCTTCAATATCTATTTGCTTTAAAACATTTATGATCCAACTTTCTAACATGCGAATATATAATTTTAGATCTTTAGATCTTCTAGCAATAGATAAATTTAACACCGGATAAATTATCCTTTGCCCTTTGCCGTGATAGGTAAATTTACCGCCTCTACCAGTATAAACTACTGGTATTCCATTACTATTCAACAACTCATTAGCCTTAAAGCCACTTCCTGCCGTATATACTTCATTATGTTCTAATAAATAAATAGTTTCAAAGCCAGCGCCAGAAATCACTGAAGCTACCGTATCTTCCATTAATTTTATGGTTTGCTGATAATCTGATGTACCAGGTAAAGTAATCCACTGAACCATATTGAGAATAATAATAAAATCAGCTATTATATCATACATTAAATATAATTTCTAAATTATGATACACTTACTTTCGCAAGCTGGTAAAAAAATTGGCATATTTGGGCTTAACAGAACCGGTATTGCTGCTTATGCCGCATTAACATCGACAGCCAGGCAACTTATTTGTTATGATGATAATTATGATAATTGTCAAAAATTTCAAAAAATTTATCCTGACTCTAAGATTGTTGACTTGGCTCACCATGAGTGGACACAGCTAGACAAAATATTATTGAGCCCTGGCATTCCATTATCTCATCCTTTGGTAAAAATAGCTAAAACCAACAAAATTACCATCACTTCAGATATTGATCTGTTATTTGAGGAATATCATAATGCAGATTTTATAGCAGTTACCGGTACTAACGGTAAAAGCACTACTACCGCACTAATTGCCCATATTTTACAATTTGCCGGCATAGACTATCCTGCTGGCGGTAATCTTGGCAATGCTGCACTTAGCCTGCCCTCGAATAAAGCTGGGTATGTCTTAGAACTATCTTCTTTTCAATTAGAATTAATCAATAGTTTTAGCGCAAAGATTGCTATATTATTAAATATTACTCCCGATCATCTCGATCGACACCTGACCATGGATAATTATATTAACGCCAAACAAAAAATTTTACTGCCCATAGCTACAGATAGTTTGTGTTATCGGATAATTGGTGTTGATAATATTATTACTAAAAATATTTATGCTCAATTCAAACAACGACCTAAATCTTTAATGAAAATTATTCCTATTTCTGCAACAGAGCAACAACCAGGTGGTATTAGCGTACTAGAAAATATCATATATGATAATATTGGAGATGAGTCAGTAATTATTGAATTACCTTATCTCAAATCTTTACAAGGTGCCCATAACCGAGAAAATATTGCAGCAAGCTATGCAGCCTGCCGCCTTGCAAAGGTAAAACCTGAACAAATAGTACAAGCACTCTCATCTTTCTCTGGTTTACCGCATCGTATGCAATATATAGGCTCCATAAATAATATTAGACCTCTTTCGAAACTCGCTTCTGTGAGCAAATTTGAAGGAGACGGGGAGCGCAAAACCGGAGCGTACTCTGATGTACGTGAGGATTTGAGCACCGCATCGACGTACAAATTGGTCACAAAAGTAGAGTTTCGAAAGAGGTCTATTGAAGTTTATAACGACAGCAAGGCAACAAATGCTGAAGCCGCTATAAAATCGATTTCAACTCTTGATAATATCTATTGGCTAGCTGGTGGTATTGCTAAAAGTGGAGGTATTGAAGTCATAAAACCATGGTTTAATCGAATAAGTAAAGCATACTTATTCGGACAAGATAAGGAATTATTTGCTAAAACTTTAGCTGGTACCACAGTAAATGTGCGTATATGTGAAGATCTAGAAGAAGCAGTTGACGCAGCTTTTCGTGATGCAATAGATGCTTGCTCCACTCTTGACAATAAAAAACAAATGAATATCTTGCTTGCACCAGCAGCCAGCTCCTACGATCAATTTTTAAACTTTGAACAACGTGGAGAAATGTTTATCAAATTTTGTACTAAAAAACTGAGTTTCCATGCGTTATTATCAAACTAGTTTTTTTAGACAATGGTGGCGAAGCATCGATCAACAGATTATTATTTCTTTAATAATCTTATTTTGTTTCAGCTTAATATTAGTCACTACTTCTAGTTCAATGGTAGCGGCTCGTATCGGTTTAGATGAACATTATTTTTCTTCTAGACAACCTTTTTATTTATTAATTGCTATTTTCGTAATTATTGCAGCCTCATCATTAGATAAAAATCAATTAAAAAAACTAGCGATTCTAGGATTCTTAATAAATGCCATCTTATTGGTTTTAGTAAAATTTTATGGTTATGAAGTTAAAGGGGCGGTACGGTGGATTAATGTAGGTGGTTTTTCGTTACAACCATCAGAATTTATTAAACCCCTGTTTGCAGTTGTTACTGGATGGTTATTATCTTTAAAATCTGAAGAAGAGTTTCCTGGTTTTATCATCTGTGCAATATTATACCTTATTGTTGCAGGATTACTGGTTACTCAACCAGATTTTGGCATGCTGGTGATGGTAACCGCTGTTTTTGGTGTACAGTTATTTGTTGCCGGCTTACCTATATTCTGGATTATTTTTGCGTTCATGACCAGTATATTTGGGATATTATTGGCCTATTTTTTTCTACCACATGTCGCGGTAAGAATAAATAGCTTCCTTGATCCAGAAAGCAGTGAAAATTATCAAGTAAGAAAATCGATTATGGCCTTTGAGCATGGTGGATTATACGGTCGTGGTCCTGGCGAAGGAGCAGTAAAACAGAGCCTTCCAGATTCACATACAGACTTTATTTTCGCAGTTGCTGGTGAAGAATTTGGGGCTATTATCTGTTTGACTATAATAGCTACTTTTGCATTTATAGTAATCAGATGTTTATATAAACTTATCAATATAGAAGATAAATTTATTCAACTAGCAACAACTGGTATTATTGCTCAATTTGGTCTACAATCGATTATTAATATCGGGGTAACGTTAAATTTATTGCCCACTAAGGGCATGACATTGCCTTTCATTAGTTATGGTGGCTCTTCAACAATTGCCATTGCTATTGGCATGGGCATTATGCTTGGTCTAACCAAGCAAGCACCTTCTGTTACTCAGTACAAGATACAGGACATCCACCTATAATACCAATTGTTATAATTAACTATCACGTTGTCAAACTTCAGGATCTGCGCTCCTCACGTACTTAAAGTACGCTGCGGTACTCGACCTTCGCTTTCCTAGTGCTAGTTTAATTCTAATAATTGGTATCAGTGTAATCAAACTCTATAATAATGGTGCATACTGATGAAAAAATCGATCATCTTAGCTGCTGGTGGTACTGGCGGTCATCTATTTCCAGCCATCGCTTTAGGAGAAGAACTGATAAAACGTGGATATACGGTACATCTGATTACTGATTTACGCTGTCAAAAATATCTAACTTCTGATCTAAAGTTAATTACTCATGTAATAGATTTTAAGCTAGATACTAAATCTTTGCTCACAAAAATTAAATCAGTGATGAGAATGATGCTGAGCACTCTAAAAGCATTGTTAGTAATTGTTAAGAATAATGCCAGCATTATCATTGGTTTTGGTGGATATCCAAGTTTTCCACCAATGTTAGCCGGAATATTAGCTCGCATTCCGCTAGTCATTCATGAGCAAAATTGTTTTATGGGAAAAACCAATATAACTTTGGCAAGATTTGCTAAAGTTATAGCGCTATCATACCAGGAAACTAAAAATGTTAGTCATTACCAAGATAAAATTGTGATTACCGGCGACATAATTCGTAACCATATCAGAAATATTCCGACTAAAAATAATTTTAATAACGTTCTTTTTAGAATTTTGGTTATTGGTGGCAGCCAAGGAGCCAGAATTTTTTCTACGTTAATTCCAGAAAGTATAACTATCTTAATGACACAACATCCTAATATAAAGTTACAAGTAACTCAACAAGTACTTAAAGAAGACTATGATGCAGTAAACTCACTTTATGCATCACTTGGAATTTCTTATCAATTATCTGATTTTTTTCATAATATCGCTGAACTTTATGGTAACTCTGAACTAATTATCGCCAGAGCCGGCGCCTCAACCATCGCTGAACTAACTACAATTGGCTTGCCTGCTATCTTTATTCCCTTTCCTCATGCAGCGGAGAATCATCAATTTTATAATGCTCAAGCAGTGCAAAACCAAAAAGCTGGATGGTGTTTTGAACAACATTCAGTTACACCTACTCAAATTGCTAATAAAATTTTTGAGTTAATTAGTGATCGCAGTATATTAACATCTACCTCACGTAATTTATTACAAAGAAAAAGTAAGGGGCATAAGATTCTTGCAGACACAGTAGAAAAAATTATTACCTGCTAATTCAACAAATTATTGGAATTGAGATTGAGACAATTATAAGCTTTATGTATAATTAGCTTTGAAGTACAAATAGAAGTACAAAACATTATAATTTAGGTATTTAAGTATGTATCAAAAAGTTATCCTATTAATTTTCAGTGGCTTACTGTTAACCGGATGTAGCGATAGTTTTCGTGGTTATTTTAAAAAATCAGCCAACAACAAATGGGTAGATGCTAAAGGCTTTGAAGGGGGCAAGCGCAAGCCTTTATATAATAAAAAATATATCTCTATGGCCAAAAAAAATGTAATTGATGAGAATATTGATGAGGATGATGATTTTGATGAAGATGATGATTTTGATGAAGATGATGACCTGCAAGAAGGATCAGATAGCAGCAAACGTAATCGTCAAATGTACATGAAGATGATTAAGCGTGATGCTATGAAAAAAAATAAACAAAAGCAACGGTTGCAAAATTATCAATCTTCTTTTGCTACAGAATTTGATGATAGTGAAGGATATCCGTCACTTGCTGAGGTAAGTAAAAAAGTTGCTAGCGAAGATAATGGCGAACAAAAACTTCAACGCGAACTTTCACAAATAAAATCAATGTTAAGCGAAGCAAAGAAAGATCTAGTTCGTTATAAATGCCCTATGGAAACAACTAACCTACAAGAGCTGAAAGGACAACAACAGCAACAGACTAATTCACACAATAATGTTGTAGAAGCAAAACATACAAAAATCATAGATAAACCAGCTTCTATAGACATAAAAAATAATTCCCAACCTAATCAAGAACCTATTACACATGAAGCAGAATCGTTTAATAAAGCGATCGAATCTAGTGATGAATCAAAAACACTGCCTCAACCAAGTGCTATATAGCAAAAAGCACTTGGTTAGCGTTCACAGTTTTTAAAAAAAGTCTCTGAGCTGAGGCTTTTAGCCGAAGCAATCCAGAAGATCTAGTGCAAAGAACTGGATTGCTTCAGAGCTAAAGCTCTTCGCAATGACGTTGGTCGCCAGCTTTGTAAGTCGTATATTGACTTCAAGATTATTATATCCCATTTTTTAAAATCAATTTTGGAGCGTTCTCATAAAGCTTTGCTAATGATTCATAACGGCTAGTTTTAACTTTTTTAGACAATTGGATTGTAATATAGGTACATGGATCACACACTTTTCTAACCATTGGTTTAGTTCGGCAAATCCTTTGCAGTATTATTAAACTTTTTGGTTTTTACCTTATTATCATTTAATAACGCTACATCAAATGTTGCTTTTGAAATATCTACACCTAAAATAATGTTGCTCACAACTAACCTTTTATGCTAATAATAAGTAGAATTACCCAAAGATCAATCTTGTAAATACAGGTTCGTCGATTAACTTCAATACCTCAGATACCGTCCGATCTTTAATGAGTATGCGAAGGCTAGTTACTTATCTTTGAGACAAGATCATAGTCCTAGGCTGCAATATATACTAGCCTTCTACTTGGTGCCTCAAGTATCTTATAGTTATTAACTATAAAGACAATATCCAAAGATACAAGGGCTGATAAGACTGAATTGCCACGCGAACTAAAGCTTCGCTCAAAGCTTGACGATTTCTCAAAATCCGCGCTCATAAAAATAATAAAATTTTGCGAGAATAACTTATTTATTTCAAAAAATCTTTGTTATTTTGCAAACAAAAAACACATAAATAAGCCCATTAAAATCTTTATTCACAGAGCCTAATTATGCAACAATTTACCTTGCCTTTCAGCGCGACTACTTCTTACCATTTAGACGAATTCATTGTATCTTCATCAAACCATTATGCTTATACTATAATTCGACAATGGCCCAATCACTGGGGGGTATTACCATACCCCTTCTGTATACTGCTTTATGGACCTAAATCTTCTGGCAAGACTCATATCACTAAGATATGGCAGCAAACTGCTAATGCTTTTACCTTATCTCGAGATGATACTTTATCACCGTTGTTGCTAGAACTATACGATGCCTTCATTATAGAAGATATGGAGCTTAACTGGTTATCACAAGATATACTGCATTATATTAACTTTTTTAATGAGAACAAAAAATACTTACTAATAACCACCGGCAATGCATTGAATAATTTTACATTACATGATCTTACTTCAAGGATAAATTCTATTCTCAAGCTTACAATTGCACAACCAGATGATCAGTTGATGCAAATACTAATTTTTAAATATTTTTCTAATTATTCTATTAACTTATCAGAGCAAGTGCTTAATTTTTTGTTAGCGCATTTGCCTAGAGAATTTGATCAAATGATCTATTTACTAACGAAAGTCAATAGCTTTGCTTTAGAACATCGACGTAATATTACAATACCTTTAATCAAAGAAGTAATGAAAAAAGCATAAAATAATAGTAGAAATTTAGATGATTTCTTGCATAAGTAAAATTCTAATGATAGCTTGTTAACTTCAACTCGTAGAACGTAACTAAGTAAATAATAAACTGGGACTAATAATTTATATGGCAGCAGAAGGACATGTTCTGGTTAGCGTAATAACTTTAATTGCAGCTGCAGTTTTTGTTGTCGCTGTGTTTAAGCGATTAAGGCTAAGTCCAGTATTAGGATATTTAGTAGCTGGAGCAGTAATTGGTGACAATGGTCTTAAAATAGTTACCTATTCACAGACAACATTATTAGCCGAATTTGGGGTGGTATTTCTATTATTTGCAATAGGTTTGGAATTATCTTTTGAAAGATTAAAAGCTATGCGGAAATATGTTTTTGGTCTTGGCTTGCTGCAAGTACTAATAACCGCAACAGTAATAGCCGGAGCAGTAGTATTAATTAGTGATGATAGCAGTGCTGCAATTGTAATTGGCGGAGGACTGGCCTTATCTTCTACTGCTATTGTGATGCAAGTGGTAGAGGAAAACAGAAGTCAATCCACTCAGGTTGGTAGAATTTCGTTAGCCATCCTGATCTTACAGGACTTTATCGTAGTACCTCTTTTAGTAATAGTGCCTATATTATCTGGAAGTGGTGGTGAAACTTCTTTATTTATGGCATTAGGCATTGCTCTCGGTAAAGCTATAATAGCTTTACTTGGCATTTTTATTGCCGGCCGATTACTACTAAGACCGTTATTTAGCTTAATTTCATCAGAAAGTGGTGATAGTAGTGAATTACCGATATCAATGACCTTACTGATTGTGCTTTCTGCCGCTCTCGGCACTGAATATTTTGGACTATCTTTAGCACTTGGCGCTTTTGTTGCAGGAGTATTGGTAGCAGAAACTGATTTCAGATTACAGGCAGAAGAAAGTATTTATCCTTTTAAAAGTCTTTTATTAGGTCTATTTTTTATGACAGTAGGCATGAAAATTGATGTAAATGAAATTTATCAACAAATATCTCATATTATTACCTTATCTATAGCTTTAATTATTATTAAGGCTTTAATAATTTCTGCTTTATGTGTGTTATTTGGCTTTAATAAAGGCACTGCCCTACATTCAGGTTTATTACTTGCTCAAGGAGGAGAATTTGCTTTTATTTTATTTAGTCTTGGCAAAGATAATGGCCTTCTTAAGGAAAGCGATGCTAATATACTATTATTAGTTGTTACCTGTACGATGGCACTTACTCCATTGCTAGCAATGCTTGGTCAGAAAATTACTGAAATAATGGAACGTAGCCTTGGCAAAACTTCTGTGCAAATTATTGAACTTGGCGCCCGTGATTTGGTAAACCACATAATTATTGCTGGTTTTGGTAAAGTAGGTAAAATGATTGCACGTGTCCTGGAAGCAGAAGGACTTAATTATATCGTACTTGATGTTAATCATAATGTCGTAACCGAAGAGCTCAGTAATGGTATTCCAATTTTTGCAGGCGATATATCACAAGTAGAAACCTTAAAAGCTATCGGTATTGAACGAGCCAGTGCTATAGTATTAACAATGAATAATGAAGTAACTATTAAAAAATCTCTCAAGTCAATTTGTAATAATTTTTCAGATCGCAATATTATTGTCAGACTAAAAAGCCTCAAGAAAGCTCATGAATTTTATGAAGCTGGAGCAACTATGATTGTGCCTGAGGATTATGAGACTGGCTTACAACTCGGCGGAGCAACTCTTAAATCTGTCGGTGTAAGTGAACATGAGATTAATCGTATAAAAGAACAATTCAGATCTGGTAACTACTTAATTGCTAAACGTGATTATGATACCTCAGAAGAAAATGATTAAAAATAATGCCCTAGCAGGCTTCTTGATAATTATTTATTTATTATATTCTGGAATTGTTCAAGCAGATAATAAAAAATTATCACTACCTAGATTTGTTTCTATTAAGTCTAATGAAGTTAATGCTAGAGCTGGACCACACTTTAAATCATCTATTGAATGGATATTTATTAAAAAAGGAGAGCCAGTAGAAATTATTGAAGAATATGGACAATGGCGACTAGTTCGCGATCTTAAAGGTGAAGGAGGTTGGATTCATGCAAGTGTATTATCTGCCAAACGATTTATAGTGGTTATTGCTAAGAATATTGTACCAATGCTAGCTGCACCAAACAATGAAAATAAAATTATTGCAAAACTAGCACCCAATGTTCGTTGCCAACTTCATAAAGCTACCGAGAATTGGTGTAAAATTCAATGTGGAGAATATAAAGGATGGTTACAAAAAGAATTCTTATGGGGGGTTTATACTGAAGAAAAGTGAGTGCTTACCTCCGTAGCTGAACCATCCAAAGTCAAGTGACCGTTCACGGTTTTTAAAATTGAACGTCAATATACGACTTACAAAGCTAGCGACCAACGTCATTGCGAAGAGCTTTAGCTCTGAAGCAATCCAGTTTTTTGCACTAGATCTTCTGGATTGCTTCGGCTAAAAGCCTCAGCTCAGACGACTTTTTTTAAAAACCGTGAACGCTTACAACCTCAAACTTTGAGACGAAGTTGAAGCAATCCAGTGAAAAACTAAGTCGTTCTGCTATTTCTAGATTGCTACACTTTGCTTTCGGCTATAAGTGTTTTTAACAAACCATTATGCAGCTTATTATCTTTCAAATTCTAAGGTATGCTGTGAATTATTTTGTGGATTATTTTGTGATTCAGCACTTTCATAATCTTTGAGCATATATCCACGTCCCCAGACAGTTTCTATATAATTTGTGCCCCCAGAAGCATCAGCTAATTTTTTACGTAGCTTACAAACAAATACGTCTATAATTTTTATTTCTGGCTCGTCCATACTACCGTATAGATGATTGAGAAACATCTCTTTGCTGAGTACGGTACCCTTACGCATTGCTAGTAATTCAAGGGTTGCATATTCCTTATTGGTTAAGTGTACTGCTGAACCATCAACTTCAACGACTCTAGTATCAAAATTAATTGATACTTTATCAAATCTAACTACAGATTCAGAATAACCCTTAGAACGGCGCACAATTGCCTGAATTCGAGCTACTAATTCTCCACGATTAAAAGGCTTAGTTAGATAATCGTCGGCACCAAAACCAAGACCTTTGATTTTTTGATCTACTGATGATAATCCAGATAAGATTAAAATTGGAATTTTGATTTTTGCAGATCTTAGACGCAATAATACTTCGTAACCATCAATGTCCGGTAACATTAAATCGAGAACTATGATGTCATAATCATAAAGCTTACCGATTTCTACTCCATCTTCACCAAGTTCTGCGGTATCACAGATTATCCCTTCAGCAGCTAGCGTTAGCTCTATAGATTTTGCAGTTGATGGATCATCTTCAATAAGTAATACTCTCATTATTTTTATCTCTCTTAATCAAATTTCATTAGCTCTAAGGTAGTATAATGTCATCTTCTTAATAAAAAATCAAGAGATTTTTGCTATGATTTTGCGAAATTATTAATATTTTAGTAAAAAAGTGCGAATAGTAAAATATAATTCGATAAATTAAAATTCCAGTTTAAGGCCAACTAGTAATAAAGTTCCTTTAGTCTTATCGTAAGATATTTTTTTAGTTTTTGTATTAAAGAATTGGCCATTAGTAGTATAATGCGTTGTTTCAGCATAGGTTAATAAACCAGAAGCAATTTTATAATCAGCAGCCAAAGTTATTGCATTAAACTTATTAGATTTATGGTTACTAAAAAAATAGTGTAAGCTTGTAGCGATCTTGGCAGAATATTCATAACGACCACCGATACCATATAAGTAGGTGCTACGTGAAGATTCATCTATATCTGGTGATGTAAGGCTGCGTAAATAATTGCCATAAGAAGCTGCTAGCGCATATTCTTTATAATGTATTTCCGAGCCAATAAGATAGGTGTTAAGATTAGTATATTTCTCAATACTCTTATTCTCAATACTCTTACAACATGGCTTTACTCTTGTAATTCCTCTTTCTCCTACCAAGGCAGTTTTAATTTTAAGGTCGCTGCTGGCTTTATGCTCAAAAGATAAACCGTATCCAATTCCATCTTTGATAGCAAATGAAAGTTTTAGAGGTTTTGCAAGGTTATGATGTACAGGATTATTGTGCTTAGCATATCCGGTATTAGTAGAGTCTGGTATATAACTTATTCCTAATTGAAATCCAGAGATGTTGGGAGAGAAATAGGTGATTTTTCTTGAATATTCTACTTTTTCTCCTTCTCGTGTTTTAGAATCCAAAAAATTACCAAAATTAACTATATAAGCAATTTTGTCGGGATAACGAACTAATCTAGTCCAGCTATCCCATGATCCTACTGTGCCTGCACCAACGGAATATCCGGTGATTTTCATTTTATTGGTAGCACTTTTATCGGAACCAAGTTCCAATTTCCCATAATTTGTAATTAAATATAAAGATGACGCTGCTTTTCTATCATTCTTGGAAGTGATTTCAAGACCAATTTTAGCACCAAAATTAACTGCATCATTATCAGTATTTTTTATATCGAGATTCATATGACCAGAAGAATTAAAGGCGACTTGCTTATTAAGTCTCGATAAATATAAAGCTTGCTTGACATTATGATCATGAAATGCACTTTGAAAATCAAAGCCACCCTGAAGCTTTACTTTAGTACCATTGGAGTTGGTTGTTGCAAGACTATTTATTGAACACAAAATAGATAAAATAATAAGCAGACAGGTCGATATTTTTATCATAAATCCTTTAAGTTTTTGCTTATGGAATTTGAAATTGAACGCTCTCTAATAATGTAAACTGCGAACCTGCTAACAAAAGCTATAAATAATCTCCATAAATTTTGTATGCAAAAACCATAGAACGCCTAGTTTTCAGTTTCTGATAATTTTTTATGATATAGAGCCCCAAAGTCTATGGGATCGATCATTAGTGGCTGAAAACCGCCATCTTGGGTTACATCTGCTACAATTTTTCGAGCAAAAGGAAAAATCATCGCCGGGCAATGTATAGCAAGAACAGCTTGGAGCTGTTCGTCTGGTATATTAATAATATTAAATATTCCGGCATATTTAAGATCTACAATAAATAGAGTATGATCGTCGTTATGAGCTTTAGCTTCAATACTTAATTCCACTTCAAAAAAATTATCTTCAGGCAAGCGTGTGATATGCAAATCTAATGATAAATCAATGTTTGGATTTCGTGGTAAGCTAGCCAATGAGCCTGGTGCTGCCGGGTTTTCAAACGATAAATCTTTAATATATTGTGCATTAATTGCAATATGGGGCATGGCTTGATTTTCTGTCATGACAAAATTCTCTCTTGATTATTCATAATTTAGGTAAAGTTATATCGGTTTGATTCATGTATTTGCCATTGCGATCAGCATAAGAAACAGTACATTCCTGATCTCCAGATAAAAACAAAAACTGGCAAGCACCTTCATTAGCGTAAATTTTTGCCGGTAAAGGGGTAGTGTTTGAAAATTCTAGGGTTACGTAACCTTCCCATTCTGGTTCTAAGGGAGTTACATTAACTATTATTCCACATCTAGCATATGTAGACTTACCGACGCAAATTACTAATACATCTCGTGGTATTTTAAAATATTCAACAGTGCGAGCTAATGCAAAGCTGTTAGGTGGAATAATACAAACCTCAGTTTCTTTGCTTACTAGATTATGATGGTCAAAATTTTTGGGATCGACGATTGTGGAATTAAGATTGGTAAATATTTTAAATTCTTTAGACACACGTGCATCATAACCATAAGATGATAAACCATAAGAAATAATTGGTTGATGGTCTTGTATTTTGATTTGTTCTGGAATAAAAGGCGAAATCATGTTATATTTAGTGGACATTTCATTTATCCATTTATCTGATTTGATTGCCACTATGTAGAACCTTAAATTGTTAATTAATAATAAGTATATATATTGTATCTTGACAAATTATTTAGAATTTTGAGTTTTGTCAAGTAATCTTAAGTTTAGGATTATCAGAATGTGATAATAATAGCGCTTAATATTAATTGCAGTTAATTTAGCAATATTAGTTGATGAAATTACTTGAGGTAATTTGTTGTTGTTTATAGAGTATTAAACTATAAGTATGCATTTTAAGGTGATATTTGTGATTTGATATATTTAAGTGTATTATATAATTAAATTGGCGTTATTTTAAGTTTATTGTGTTTAGGTTGTTTTATGAAAAAAATATTGTTTTTAAGTATCCTTTGTATAACAAGTTCCGCTCTTGCGACTACGGTATCATCTGATACCGAAGTAAAGCTAGAAGGGTTATTTCATTTTCAGTCTGGTTTTAAAAGCCAAAATAAATTGCAGAGTACAGAAAAAAATCTTTCTAAGCATAATAAAGCTGTAGCATTTTATACTGAGGCAGCTTTAGCAGCTACTGTATCGCAAACTTTTAAAGATGTAACTTATGGTGGTAAGGTAGTGTTGATGCCTACCACTCTCGCCAAGAGATCTCCTAGTTATAATGGTTCACATCTTTTTGTAGAGTCAGGATATGGTAAAGTAGAAGCAGGGTCTCCTTATGATGCTGGGTCTAAAATGAGAATAACTGCTTATGATATAGCGGCTGCTACTGGTGATGATTTCGGAACATACGCTAATCTTGCTGGAGCAAATGTGACTTATAAAGAACTGGCTCCAGAATTTGCTTTTTATAGTTTCTTTTTTGATTCAACTCATAAAATAGAACTTAATCAGCTAAATGATAAAACTGAGCCATCAAGAAAGATTTCATATTTTACTCCTAAAATGCAAGGATTCCAGGTTGGCGTCTCTTATATCCCAGATTCTAGTAATGTGGCAGTCACCGGTCATGATCGTTTGGGAGGAGGTCGTGCTGTAGTTAAATTGCCTAGTGAAGCTAATAAAATGGCAGCAAGCTTAGATAGAAATGTAAGAAACGCTTTCTCTGCTGGTATATCATACGAGCATCATATTGCTGATGGTGTTGATTTAAAGCTGGCAGCTACTGGTGAATATGGCAATTCTGCTGGTAAAAGTGCGATCTATACTGATTATTCAGACAATACAAAAGACGGCACACTATATAAGAATTGTAAATTAAGTGATTTACGTACTTATAATCTTGGAGCTATTTTAACTCATGGTAATTTTTCATATGCGGTATCATATGGTAGTTTAGGTAAAAGTTTAACATCTAAGGAATACCATAAAGGTGGACGTAGTACTAATTATTATAATGGTGCTATAGCTTACGGCCAAGGGCCAATTAAAACCAGTCTTTCTTACTTTAAGTCACAGCAATTCAAGAATACACTTGATGCTGTTACATTAGGTACAGAATATAAATTAGGAGCAGGATTATTGCCTTATGCAGAGATAGCATATTTTCAGGCTAAAGGTAAACCAAGTTTTTATTCCCCAGAAGCTCCCAATAAAAAAACCAAAGGTACAGTGGCAATTATTGGCGCGAAATTAAAATTATAGTCGATAATTTGGAGGGCGTTCAATCTAGGATCAGTTAAGAAAAAGAAGCGAGCCGCTCCTCGTCATTGCGAGCTGATTATCCACACAAATTTGAAGTGGCTAAAAAACACTCCAAAAGCCCGTCATTGCGAGGCGTAAAGCCTGAAGCAATCCAGAAAATAAAACGTTTACTGGATTGCCGCAAGACCACTAACGTGGTTTCAAGCAAGACGTTTTGTGTCGCCTCTTTTCCTTAACTTGGTGCGTATGTTCGTTGAACACTCTTATAATTTAAGCTAGAATATTCAACTAAATTTGAGATCTTAATAAACCATATGCATCACTGATGCATATGGTTTATTAATGCTTCTGAGATTATACAATTAATGGATTTATATATAGCTAGCAGCAACAAGTTGAAAAAACAATATAGTAAGTTATTGATTATTATATGTTTATTAGTAATTACCTGCAGCTCATTTATAGTTGATACTTATGCTACTATCGACGAAGCTAGTAATATGGAAGAGTTACTTACTACAGATGAAGAAGTAAATATTGAAGATAAAACGCAGTTACCATTAACTGCACCTTCATCAATTGATATTCCTGTGGATAAAAAATTAAAGCCAGATGCTATTAGTAGTAATAGTGAGGTGACCTTAAAAAATTATGACAAAGCTAAAATTATCGCTTTAAATAAAATTACTGCAAAATCTAAAGAAATGACGCTTGCTATTGGAGAAGTTCAATATTTTGGCAATATTGAAGTTAAGATTCATAGATGTATAAAAAATTTAGACCCATATGCTCCTGATGATAAAGTCTTACTAACTATAATAGAAAATAAAACTGAAGAAGATCCTATAATGGTTTTTCAAGGTTGGATGATATCTAATATAGGAATTTCTACATTAGAGCATCCAGTATATGAAGTATTTATCAAAGAATGTCTGTAAATAATATTTTACCATTTATAACTTTTATAATTCCGGCAATGGGTATGCTTGCTGGTTTATCTGCTTCTGTAACTGTCACAGTTTTCTTTTTGCTATTTCTAGCAAATTTTTGTAAAAAAATAATACGCTCCAAGAACATAAACAGTGAAACAGATCAATACACTAATTTTCTAAATATATCTCATGAAGCGCACAAGTTAGATAGACGTAGTGTAAATGCTGATGAAGCTCTGAGTGTTCCAAAAATATTACCGCAAGCTCAACATCATAAATATGCAATTAGTAGTAAGTTTAATGAGTATCTAACTAAATTTGCAACAAAAAACTATATAATGGAGTGTCTGTTTATTAGTTGGAGTATATTTAGTAGTGTGTGGTCAATAAATATTTTTGCAAGTCTTTGGTTGTCTATCTCTACTTTTTCGATAATATTAATTAGTATTATTTTACAAGATAATATAAGTGCGGTGAGTGATAATATAGGGCTACAAAAAAAGATAAAAGTTTTTTTGATCATAGGAATAGTTGCTGCAATAATATTGTTTTTTATTGAAAAAAATTCTCACGGTATTTTATCACGGTCATTTCGACAGTTATTTCAAAGCAACACTAAAGAATATTTTTTATACATGCTGGATAGAGGTTGCGCTTTATTGTCGGTAACATCATGGGTGGTCATAGGTATCTTAGTTAAGAATAAGCAGTATTGGTACGCACTAGCATTGTATATAGTAGTTTTTTATTTATTAAGCATATCAGATGGTCTAGCTAGTTTTCTTGGTTTTATTTGTGGGGGCTTTGTATTTATTCTAGGCTCACTCTTTACTGAAAGATTTTATAAATTATTACGTATTATTATATTAATTGGCGCAGTATCCTTGCCTTTTATAGTTTACAATATCTCGCCCAGAGATTTATCCGATAAATATACAAATTTTATAGCTGATTCTGCTAAGCATCGTTTGTTTATTTGGAATTTTGTTGCCAATAAAATATTGGAAAAGCCGATAATAGGGTTTGGTATTGGTGCTGCTAAATTTATATCTATTGATGAAGATGACATGATTGATTACCATCAATATCATTGGTCACCTTTGCCATTACATCCACATAACAACATTTTACAAATTTTATTGGATTTAGGTATAGTAGGTTTTTTATTATTATTGATAACAATTAATAAATGGTTGAAGAAAATTAGCAACAACATGGGTGATAATAAATATTTTTGTATTGTTGGATATGCGTGTTTTGTGAATTATCTTATTATAGGAATGATTTCTTATAGTGTATGGCAATTATGGTGGGTATATATTGGAGCGTGGGTAGCTTTTATGATGCAATATACACTTAGAAATCAATAGTTACAGTATTTACCAGGTTGATTTTTTGCTTTTTTGATATTGAGAATGAAGCTGTTAATGTCCTTAATGTTACGTTTGTTATCTATGATTAGCTACTTAATCTAATTCAATAATCCTCCAGGCTATGCAACATCATTATGGTAAAATAACTACAGCGAAGTTACTTTATGTAATAAACCTAAGTATTATACTATTAATTAATTTATTAATAAACGACACTTAATAATAAGTATGTTTATTTATGGAATAATTTTTTATGGTGAAAGCTACAAATAATATAGATAGAATTCTTGCAAGTAATAAAAATTTAGTGCAAACAGAGCTAAATAAGATAAATCAGCAGAAAGTACTTTACTTACAATCTGGTGATAAAGCCAACAACTCAGGTATGTTACCACAAGATATACTTGACTTCAGTTTTCAAAAAGTAGAAAAAGACAATTTTATTCCGGATAACCTAACATATAGTAAGCCAACTAATGCCAGCTTGCCCTTGCTTACGATATTGCAGGCTAGCTTTGAGAGAGGAGAGGATATTAAGTTAGTACCGACTACTTTGAATTTACTAGAACAAGTTCTAAGTGATCCAAATTCAGAGACTTTAGCAAAAGAAACAGCGGTATTTATCATTAATTCAGCGGTAAAAAATGGACAAAACATACCAGAAGCCCTTAAAAGCCAAACTCAGAACGTTGTGCTACTATCGCCTCAACTACTGCCTCAAAATAACGTTAATCATAAATTAATTTCAATTATAGCCGAAGGTTTTAAAGATAACCAAGTGGCTGTCAAAGAATTTAGCGAGCCCATACTTAATCAGTTAAGAGTAATATTAAATAACCCTAGCGCAGAACCTAAGGCCAAGCAAGATGCTATATTTATTATTACTGAAGCGATAAAACATGTTGGACAAGTAGGATCAGAAAATCTTACAGTTCCTAAAGACCTTGTTGAACTAGCAGGAGCCAGTAAATCTATATAGAATCAAGAGAATGCTGTCAATAAATATAAGAATCTGAAGTCTCTAGCTCGTAAATTTGAAAATAACATAAATGTTAAATTAACTCCAAATACTATAAAATTATTAACAGATGCTCTACAAGATCCAGCTGCACCACTAGCAAAGCAGGATGCTGCCACTATAATAATTGAAGCTTTTGGTAACGAAGGACAGAATTTAGTGACTGAAGAACTTGTAGAGTTAGCTCAAAATTTCAAAATATAGTAAAATAAAATAATTGATTAAGGTAAAAAATTTATGAAATCTCACAAGACATTGTTACTTCCTATACAACTGGCAGCAGTGATAGACATGAATAATAATAACTTACTTGAGGAATTTTTACAAAAAATAGCTCCTAATAAAGAATGGATAAAAAATAATATTAATTTAGCGCAGACCATACAAAAATCTCAAGAAATAACAATAACGCTTATCAAAAATGGCGCTGACGTTAATCAAATAATTAAGTCGGTTAATGTTAATACCAAACAAACTTTAGCAATTGAAACATATTTACCGTTGCTTGCATATGCATTAGAACATAATTTAGTCGGAGTAGTAGATGCATTGCTTATTAGTGAAGAGTTGGAATTGAATCAAGTAATTATATCAATAACCGCAGATTCTTTAAATAATGTCATCACTGAGCAAAGCTTCCCATTATTTGCCTATATAGTAAAACATAATCCAGAACTGGCGATGGTATTACTGGAAAGGCAAGATCTTGATGTAAATCGATATATCATCTCTATTAATGTTGATGCTACTAATAATAAAGTAGAAGAATACATACCTCTAGTAGCTTATATAGCAAAATACAATTTAGAACTGGCGATGGTATTACTGGAAAGGCAAGATCTTGATATTAATAGACATATTATCTCTATTAATGTTGATGCTGCTAGTAATAAAGTAGAAGAATATATACCTTTAGTAGCTTATATAGCAAAACACAATTCAAAACTGGCGACGGTATTATTGGAAAGACAAGATCTTGACGTAAATCAATCGGCTTTATCTGTTATACTAAATAACATTAATAATCAAACTATAAAAGAAACACCTTTATTGGATTATGCATTAGAACACAATATTGTACAGATAGCTGATTGGATTCTTACTACCAATAATTTAGAAGATATTCAAGTTAAAGAAGAAGCTCTCTCATAAACTCTATGTTATTTTGCAGGCAAAAAACATATAAATAAATCCATTGAAATTTTGTACGTAATGCCTAAGAGGGTAGGTGTAAACAAAACGTTAAGATGATTTTTAGGATATTTTTTATATTTCAAGACAAATTTGATGATAATAGTGGCCTATTAGAATAAAATTTGACGTAGAAAGATAAGAAAATAAGCAAAAATTCAATTAACGTTTTGTTTACATCACCCTCTAAAGCTCACTAAAAATAATCTCTATAAAATTTGCGTACAAGAGCCTAGAGCAATACATTATTTATTGATTTAAGTTGATTTATAGTTTATACATACCACATCTATTATACGTGGTAGCGGTTACCTTAATAAGCTTATTCATGCAATAGGTCTAAATAACATCGGGGCATAGCGCAGTGGTAGCGCATCTGGTTTGGGACCAGAGGGTCGGGAGTTCAAATCTCTCTGCCCCGACCAAGTATAGATCAACTCTTCAGCAGTTCTGTAATTTCACTAAAAACTCTGTATTGTTTTTCCTACTTTTTATAAAATAATTAAGAATGTAGTAAAACTGATTTAATGCATTGACTACAGGAGAATGATATAATTCTCACGAATTACCTAAGAATATAGAGATTGATGGATAGGAGAGCTTTACTTTATATTTATCATTAAATATGATTAGCAATATTTAATATTTGAGTATAATAAAAATGGCACAAAAATTGGTTAACAAAATTCTGTTTGGCGTTTTAGTTATTTTGATAGCTTTACTAGCTTATAAAATTATTACTCCTGCATCTAATAATATTTCTTCACCGGTAATAACAACCATGGGAGAAGCTACAGCTCTAGAAGATGAAAAAGAAAAAGTTCAAAATATTGTAAAAGAGTATTTGATGAATAATCCTGAAGTGATTATTGAGTCAATTGAACAACTGCAAAAGCGTAAAATGCAGGAAATGGAAACAACTGTAAAAAATTACATTGAACAAAAGAAACCGGAAATAGAAAATTCTACTACCTTTCCTGTGC
This sequence comes from Candidatus Trichorickettsia mobilis, assembly GCF_963422225.1. NCBI lineage: Bacteria > Pseudomonadati > Pseudomonadota > Alphaproteobacteria > Rickettsiales > Rickettsiaceae > Candidatus Trichorickettsia > Candidatus Trichorickettsia mobilis. The sequence continues at coordinate 1,569,228 of NZ_OY728607.1, read as the reverse complement.
TTGGTAATGCAGATGGAGATATTATTATAGTATCTTTCTACGACTATAATTGTTCTTATTGTAAAAAAGGTGATAATTATATCAATCAGGCGCTTGAGGCTAATAATGATGTTAAGGTTATCTTGAGGCCTTTCCCAATCTTGGGTGAAAATTCTATGTATGCTGCAAAAATTGCATTAGCGGTACATAAACTAGCTCCAGATAAGTTTAAAATTATTCATCAAGGGTTGATGCAAATGAAACCCATTACTGCAGAAGCTGTAGAAGGGTTGATTAGCAGTAATGAGATAGATTGGGTATCGCTGCAGACAGAAATACATAAATCTGAAATACAAAGTTTAATTGACAAAAATTTTGAAATGGCCAGTAATCTTAGAATTCAAGGAGTGCCTGCTTATATAATTAATGGTAAGTTGTTTCCAGGTTTAGTAGATTTTACTCAATTGCAGAGTTCAATTGCTGAAATCAGAAGTAATTTACCGCAAAAATAAAGCGTAAGTTTTTAGAACTAAACTAGGCGTTGAGTACCAATTTTATGGAGATTATTTATATGTTTTTTGTCTGCAAAATAACCTAGATTTTTTGAAATAGGTATACTATTCCTACAAAATCTCTGTTATTTCTTGATTAAAAATCACTATAAATAATCTCCATAAAATTTTGTACGCAATGCCTAGTTTCAAATAAGTTATAGTTCTTGACTTGACGTAGGTAATGTTTTAGTTTAGGCCAGTCTAGGCATTGCGCACAAATTTTATAGAGATTATTTATAGTAGTTAATAATCTCCATAAAATTTGTGCGCAATGCCTAGTTTGATAAAAGGCTTAATGGCGGGTATAGCTCAGTTGGTTAGAGCATCAGATTGTGGATCTGAGGGTCGCGGGTTCGAGCCCCGTTATTCGCCCCATATCTCTACTAAGGTTCAGGCTCTTTTAAGCATATTCAAAAAGCCCAAATGCTTATGCATTACTGTTAAAAGGAAGTGATTCCAACTCCCCATCTCCAAGATATTACTGTCAGCAATTTCAGCTTTCCTAAACAATTAACAGGTACTGCTTTCTTGATTTAAAGAGGTTTGAGGAGGCAATCGGCTGCTATAATGAGGCAAATCAGGCTTAATATCCTGCTATGCTGGTGCTTACAACAAAACAAAGGTGTTGCTCTTAGTTTAAGGGAGGTTTAGGGAGGCACGTAACTGCTTTGATAGTAATTAGGCTAAATCCCAATGATACTGCTGTGCCATATATGGTAGGAGTGCTGTTCTTCTAAATCTCGATAGCTTAAAGAGAACCGACATTTCATATAAACAAATAATAGTATAACGCGAGTTGCCTAATTAAAATACTTTTTAAACACCACAGAGGCCAGTTCCAGTCGTCTGACTGTGCTCCCTCAGCTTAGACGTAGAAACGGGAGTTACTAGCAGTTTTAATTGGCAACTCGCGTTAGTCTTGATGGTAGGTAAGCCCCTAGCTTGGTTAGGTAGACTGTCAAAGCTTGGCCTTTAGATTTAGTAGAAAAGAAAAACGTTGTCAGTATATAATTCCTATGGCTTGTGACGGGTCAAAGGAGAAAATATATGACAACATACGAGAGTTTAAATCATTCAAAATGGGATTGCAAATATAGCTTAAATCGATAAAGTAGTGACTCTTTTGATGCTGTTTGTGAGTAAAATAATACCCTAGATGTCATCCCCAGCTAAGCAGGGATCCAAAAAATCTAGTAGATTTTTGCCCAGCTTAAGATTTAAGTAGAAAAAACTGGATTCCTGCTTAGCTGGGGATGACATCTGGTACACTTAAAAAATCGTGAACAACACCTCACAAACAGCATCAAAAAAGTTACCACCTTATCGATTTAAGCTATATCATGTGGTCTTTATTCCCAAATGTCGTAAGAAGACATTGTATGGGAAGGTAAGAGAATATCTTGGCCAGTATTCCATGAATTGGCATCACAACATGGAGTGATAGGATATATTAAGGGAAAAGAGTGCGATAGCATTGCCAGACAATTTGGTGATCGAAAGCGTAATTTTAATGAAGAACGACTCTGGGCTAGAGGTTATGCAGTATCTACAGTAGGCTTTGAAGAAAATTAGATGAGGGACTACATTAGAAACCAGGAACAACTTGATGGTCAAAGCTCTGGTGAAACAGGAGAGTTTTAACTGGCAGCCCTTTGGGCTGCTTATAACCGTCAAGCCCCTGCTTTGTGAGGGCGTTATGACTTTCCAGCGAAGAACAAAAGCCTTTAAAATAGGGAAATAACTTTGGCGTAAGATAAAACATCTTTCTATTTTTTGACTCTTATAATACCTTTTTATCTACTCCGCAACAGATGTGACAAAAAATATTCTGTCGCTATTAAGACATGTTCTTTAGTTTTTGAGCAAGTCTGCTAATTTTCCTAGAAGCTGTATTTAGTTTAAGCACTCTTTTTGTAACCCCCCTCATAACTTCAGACTGCGCAATTATTAAAGCATCCCTTGCTTCTTGCTGAGATCCAGCAGCAATTGCTTGAGATACTTTTTTAATATAAGTCCTGATACGACTAATTCTACTTTTATTAATTAAAGTTTTTTTAATTGTTTGTCTCAATGCTTTTTTTGCCGAAGAATGATTTGCCATATTGAATAATTATCTCATAAAACTAAATTAGTAAATTGATATAGGCACTGTGTAAGAAATTTTATAGAGCCTAAACCCACCCTGACTTCTTGTATAAAATCTCATTAAACCTCTCTTACAAACTCCTACTTCATACAGATGATTTGCACTTGATCAGGAACATATTAAAGCAGCGTTAGAACTCTAAGATTAAGCCTGGCTGTCTCCTTATCTAAGCCTTCTTTCATGCTTGAGTTTGTAAAAAGAAGTCTATTATATTTCTAATCCCGATGATTCTTGATTAACAGCGTTAGGCACGTTCCCCTTAGCGCTGATGTCTCGGTCAACAAATTCTATATAAGCCACAGGAGCCATATCTCCATACCTAAAGCCTGCCTTAATTATTCTTATATATCCCCCGGGACGAGCATTATATCTTTTACCTAATACCCCAATTAATTTTTCTGCTGCGACTTTGTCCTTTATTTTTGCAATAATTTTTCTCCTAGCCGCTAAATCAGATTTTTTTGCATTTGTAACTAATTTTTCAACATAAGGGCGCAATTCTTTTGCTTTTGGCAAAGTTGTTTTTATTTGCTCATTCATTACAAGTGCAACAGCCATATTTGCCAGCATAGCCTGCCTATGACTACTTGTCCTGTTTAATTTTCTACCTTTGATTTTATGATACATCTCTTAATATACTCCGTGTAAATAAAAAATTAGCTGTATAGAGCTTAAATTAATATGGCTCCTCATAACGCTTTGATAAATCTTCAAGGTTTTCTGGCGGCCACCCTAATACTGACATGCCAAACTTCAAACCAAAATTAGATAATATTTCTTTTATTTCATTTAAAGATTTACGGCCAAAATTTTGTGTTTTTAGCATCTCAGCTTCAGTTTTAATTACAAGATCGCCAATATATACTATATTATCATTCTTAAGACAATTTTGAGACCTTACAGATAGCTCTAATTCATCAACTTTTTTCAATAATACTGGATTAAATGGTAATTCCTCTAATTTATCATGTTTCTCTTCTTCCTCTTCCTCAAACATAATAAATAACTGCAGCTGATCTTGCAATATTCTCGCTGCTAAAGCAACTGCCATTTCAGGTGTTACAACGCCATTAGTCTCAACTGTCATCACTAATCTATCATAATCAGTAACTTGACCTATACGTGTATCTTCAACTTTATATGCTACTTTTCTTACAGGACTAAATAGTGCATCTATAGGTATCACCCCTATCGCTAAATCTTTATCTCTATTAGCTGGGATATACCCTTTACCAGTTTCACATGTAAATTCCGCTTCCAATAGCGCTCCTTTTGCCAGAGTACAAATAACATGATTAGCAGCTAGCACTTCAACATCATGCCCCGTATCAATCATACCAGCAGTAACCACACATGGTCCCGTAACATTAAGTCTTAATATTTTTCGCTCAGAAGTATGCATTCTGATAGCAATAGATTTTAGATTCAATGCTATGTCTACTAAATCTTCTTTTACTCCTGGTATTGCAGAAAACTCATGTACCACCCCAGGAATCTTTATTGAAGTTATTGCCGCTCCTTGTAAAGATGATAATAATATTCTACGTAAAGCATTACCAATAGTTAACCCAAATCCTCGCTCCAATGGTTCAACTATAATTTTCGCTATATTATTACTTGAACTATCATAAATTAGCTTAGCTGGCTTTATTAACGATACCCAATTCTTATTAATTGATAACATTTATATTCCCTCTAAACCTTATACTCTTCTTCTTTTAGGCGGCCTACAACCATTATGGGCTACAGGCGAAACATCTATAATTGATGTCACGATAAAATTTTGTCCAAACACTGCACGCATTGCCGATTCTCTCTGCGCACCCGCTCCCTGTACTCTTATAGACACAGTTTTAACCCCATGCTCTTTCGCATCTTCAGATGCTTTATTCACTGTAACTTGGGCGGCATAAGGCGTTGCCTTCTTAGCACCTTTGAATCCATGACCACCAGCTGTCGAAGCAGCAATAGCGTTGCCCTGAACGTCTGTAAAAGTAACTATAGTATTATTAAAAGTAGCTTTAATATATACTACTCCAAGCGTAATATTCTTTTTTTTCTTTTTTATCTTACTAGTACTTACACTCATGTTTTATCTCTAAACTTAATCTCTTATTTTTAGCTATACAAAAATTTTCCTGTAATCAACAGGTTTATACCACCTTTACTCAAACTTAGATAGTTTTTATTTAGTTACCTTCTTCTTACCAGCAATTGCTATGGCTTTCCCCTTTCTCGTACGCGCATTAGAATGGGTGTTTTGCCCTCTAACTGGCAATTTTCTAATATGTCGCATTCCTTGATAACATCTAATATCCTTTTTCTTCTTAATGTTTAAATTAATTTCCCGGCGTAAATCACCTTCTACTTTACATTTCTTTTCAATAATATTACGCAAAGTGATCAATTCCTGATCATCGAGCTCTTTTACTCTTTTACTTTCTGATATTCCTGCCTCTGCACAAATCATTTTTGCAGAAGTGTTACCTATCCCATATATATAAGTTAAACTTATTACCAAACGTTTGTTTACAGGAATATTAACATTTGCAATTCTTGCCACATCAGCTCCTAAGAATTAATAATTAAATTAAAAAAGAATAATATAAAAAAGTCCAGTAAAGTCAAACTGTTTTTATAACAAAGCTAGTAAAGTAGACGATATTTGATCTTGACTAAGATTCGCGTCAACTGTTAATAATTTGTTGCAATCACGATAATATTGAATCATAGGTTGTGTTTCTATTTTATACTCTTGCATTCTTTTATTAATTGTAACTTCGTCATCATCAGCTCTATATATAAATTTATTAGAACCACAAATATCACAAATACCTTCAATTTTTGGCTTAGCATAATATTTATTGTAAGTTTTAAGACAAACTTCACAACTAAATCGACCCAAAATTCTTTGTTTTGCTACAGTCTCACTAATCTCAAAATAGATTGCTTTTAGCTCATTGACTATCTTGTCTAAAAATTTTGCCTGAGCCAAATTACGAGGATAACCATCTAAAATACAATTATCTTGATACTCGTCCATTAGTAAAAATTTATAAACCATCTTATTCACTAAGTCAGTGGGTATCAGCTTCCCTTGAGAACTATAATCATTCATCAACTTCCCTTCTGGCTCTTGTTTTTCAATAATACTTCTAAACATATCACCAGTTGACAAATAAGATAAATGAAGTTCTTTTGCCAAAAACTGTCCTTGAGTACCTTTACCAGCTCCAGGAGCTCCTATCAATACGATGAACACTATCGATCTCTTAATTTCATTTTTTTTACCAAACCTTCATATCTATTACTAAATAAATGCGTTTGCACTTGGGTAAAAGTATCCAAAACAACATTGACTACTATTAAAAAGCTGGTTCCTCCTAATGAAAAAGAAACAGCATATTTATTCATCAACATTTCTGGCACTACACATATAATGCTCAGATATATTCCACCTAAAACCGTTAATCTAGTAAGCAAATAGTCAAAATATTCAGCTGTATTTTTTCCTGGCCGCCTTCCTGGAATATAAGCACTATATTTTCTTAAATTATTTGCTGTTTCTTCAGAATTAAATACTACAGCAGTATAGAAAAAACTAAAAAACAATATTAACGCTACATACAACAAAATATACAAAGGTTTTCCATGTCCCAAATGGTAAGTAAACCAAGACATAATATCAGAGTTGTTACTCGAAAAACTAGCAATAGTTACAGGGAACAATAAAATGGAACTCGCAAAAATTGGCGGTATTACTCCAGATGTATTTAATTTAAGAGGCATATGAGTGGAATCACCACCATATATCTTATTACCGACCTGTCGCTTTGGATATTGTACCAATATTTTTCTTTGTGCTTTTTCAAAAAAAACAATGATTGCTACCATTAAAATAACCATACCACAGATAGCAACTACTACCAAAGGAGATAAGCTACCTTTACGTGATAATTCAAACATACTGATAATTGCACTAGGCACACCAGACACTATACCAATAAAAATAATTAAAGAAGTACCATTGCCTATTCCTCGCGCTGTAATTTGCTCTCCTAACCACATTAAAAATATAGTACCCACTACTAAAGTAACTACTGTTGTGATTCTAAAAAACATTCCCGGCATTAGTACTACAGAACCAACATCTGTTACTGCTGATTCTAAACTTATTGCTACTCCATAAGCCTGAAAAGCCGCTAGTATAACTGTTAAATAACGAGATAGTTGATTGATCTTTCTCTTCCCAACTTCTCCTTCTTTTTTTAAATTTTCTAATGGTTTATACGCAATAGATGATAATTGAATAATAATAGAAGCAGTAATGTATGGCATTATTGCCAAAGCAAAAATAGACATTCTACCAAGTGAACCACCTGATAACATATTAAACATTCCTAGTATTCCAGCTTGATTTTGCTCAGCTATATTACTTAAAGCCACAGAATCAATACCTGCTATAGGAATAAATGAACCCAAGCGACAAACCACAAGTACTAATAAGGTAAAAATAACCCTACGACTCAGATCATTATTAGATTTACGTGCATAACTCACTTATATACTTCTATGAAATGAAAAATTGGCGCAAAGCAAGTCTACTTCAAAAAAAACAGAGCATGTATAGAATTTTCGTAGCATAATGCAAAAAAACCTAGTGACGATAACGCAAATTCTTTGAGGTTAACTTAATATATTATAAAATCTGTCCCCCAGCTTCTTGAATAGCTTTTTTAGCTGATACAGAATAAGCATCTAATTGAACAGTAATTTTACAACTTAAATTACCACCATCTGATAATAACTTTACTAAAGATTTAGTACTCTTAATAAACCTAGCATGCACTAAAGCATCTTTATTAATTAATTGAGTTGCATCAAGCCTACCTATTTCGACTAAAGCGATAATATCTTTTATATTAAGAACTTGGTATTTGAGAGAGTTTAAACTACGAAAACCACGCTTTGGTAAACGCTTAATCATTGGCATTTGCCCACCTTCAAAACCTTTAATCGCAACACCCGACCTAGATTTTTGCCCTTTTACACCACGACCACAAGTTTTTCCTTTACCACTTCCGATTCCACGCCCCAATCGCTTACTTTTTTTCTTTGCACCTGGATTATTAAATAATGTATTAAGTTTCATCACAATAAGCTCTACTTTACTTCTTCTACTATTACTAAATGCTTCACTTTATTGACCATACCGCGAATTGAAGGAGTGTCCAACAGAATTCGCTTCCTATGCAATTTATTAAGACCAAGACCAATCAATGTTTGTTCTTGATCGTATTTTTTACCTATAGCACTGCCTATCTGAGTTACTAAAATTTTTTTATCTATTTTTTTCATATTTCTTTCCTTTCAACTTACTCGCTAGGTTTAATCTTAGCTGATTTAGTTGAAATTTCACTAATTTTTTTATTTCTTTTTTCTGCGATCACTTTAGGAGCGGATAGTTTTGACAAAGCATCGAATGTCGCCGCTATCATTGCATAAACATTACTAGAACCTATAGACTTTGCTACAATATCATGGATACCTAACAAACCAAATACAGCACGCATTGGCCCTCCTGCAATAACTCCTGTACCAGCTTTTGCACGTCTTAGAATTACTTTTGCCGCACCACTATGGCCTATAACATCATGATGAATTGTTCTACCTTGGTATAGTGGAATTTTAACTAATTGCTTCTTTGCTTCTTGCGTTGCTTTTATTCTTGCCTCAGTCACCTCTTTAGCCTTACCATGGCCATAACCAACCTTACCAGCTTTATCACCAGCTACTACGCAAGCAGAAAAAGAAAACTTCCTTCCACCCTTTACAACTTTAGTAACTCTATTAACATCGACTAAAGTTTCTGTTAATCCCTCTAATGTATTTTTTTTAGCCTTAGTCATCCTAACACCTAAATTAAAATTCTAAATTCTTTCTTGCTGCATCAGCTAAAGCTTTAACAACACCGTGATATTTGCATCCACCTTTATCAAACACGACTTTATTAACACCTATTTTCTTGGCTTTTACTGCTATTAACTCACCAACTAAACTAGCAGAATTAACATTACAATTTGACTTACCAGCTCTTCTAATTTCCTTATCTAGAGTAGAAGCAGATGCCAAAGTAACTGAATTCACATCATCTATCACTTGAGCATATATATGTTTTCCAGACTTAAAGATTGATAACCTTATTCTATCTGATACTTTTGATATTTTTGTTCTGACTCTGTTCTTTCTTATTTCAAATCTTACTTTAGAATTACGCATAAAAAAATCTCAATTACTATTTCTTTTTCCCTTCTTTTCTTTGCACGTACTGCCCTTTACGTTTAATTCCTTTTCCTTTATAAGGTTCTGGTGGCCTTTGTTTAATAAGCAGCGCTATAAACTGACCTAACTTTTCCTTATCCGTACTTTCCAGAATAATAATATTTTGTTTTGGAGCATCTACTTTAATATTTTCTGGGATTTCAATCTTGGTATTATGGCTTTTCCCCAAAGTCAAATTTAGATAACTACCCTTTACAAAAGCCCTATAACCTACACCGTTAACCTCTAATTCTTCTGTAAAACCATCTTTTACCCCTTTTACCATCCCATAAATTATACTACGGGCTGTACCCCACATAGCGCGGGTATTTTTATTGGCATTCAATGGCTCAACCAAAAATTGGCCTTCATCTAAACTAAAAGAAATATCCCCAGAAAAATTCTTTGATAGAGAACCTTTTGGACCAGAAATACATACTCTTAGTTTATCGATCTCAATTTTTACATTATCAGGGACAACAATCGGCAATTTCCCAACACGTGACATTATATTTACCTTTAAAATACTTTACAAACAATCTCTCCACCAATTTTCAAATGATGAGCTTCTCGATCAGAAATCACACCCTTAGAAGTAGATAAAATATAGATCCCCATATTATTATAATACCCCTTCAATTTATCAATTGAAGAATATACCCTTTTACCTGGTTTAGATACTCTATGTATTTCAGAAATCACTGGCTTTCCACTACTAGAATATTTTAACTCAACCTCTATACACCCAATATTATCATTAGTACTTACTTCGTACCCTTTAACATAACCTTCTGCTACCAACACATCTAAAATTGCACATTTTATCTTAGAACATGGTAACGAAATGTTAATTAATCTAGCTTTTTGACCATTTCTAATTCTAGTCAACATATCCGCTATTGTATCTGTCATTGACATATAAAAAACCTATCATCTACCAACTTGCTTTTACTACACCAGGCAACAAACCTTTGCCACCAAGATCCCTTATCATATTCCTAGATAAAGAGAATTTTCTACTAACTCCTCTAGGCCTTCCAGTCAACTCACATCGGTTCCTTACCCTAGAAATAGCTGAATTTCTTGGCAATTGAGCTAAATTCATTACCAGAGCAAATCTATCTTCCAAAGATATATTTTTATCATAAATTTTATCTTTTAATTTAGCTCTCTTTAAAAAAAATTTTTGTGCTAATTTTTTTCGTTTATTATTTTTGTTTATAGAACTTACTTTAGCCATGCATTATACTCCACGAACATGTACAAATTGTATGGCGCTGTAAACATTGCCATAGCGACTGTTAAATTTATATAGTTTGGCTTGTGCTCACATAGTATAGTAATATAACCCTACTCAAGCATATAACCTTACCTTGAAACTTAACTGTAGCCTAACTAACTCTAGCTATTTATAACTTAAACTCAGCTATAAAAAGGCAGATCAAAACCCGATAACAACGTTTTTGCTTCTTTATCGGTTTTAGCAGTAGTAACGATTGTAATATCCATACCACGAATCGTATCTATTTTATCATAGTTAATTTCTGGAAATACAATTTGTTCTTTAATCCCAAAGGTAAAATTCCCTCTACCATCAAAACTCTTCGCCGATAAACCTCTAAATTCTTTAATACGAGGTAATGCAACTAAAACCAGCCTTTCTAGAAAATCATACATTCTATCTCGACGCAAAGTGACTTTGCATCCGATTTTCATTCCATCTCGTAATTTAAATGTAGCTATTGATTTTTTAGCATTAATTACCAATGGTTTTTGACCAGAAATTAAAGTTAAGTCATTCACCGCATAATTTATAACTTTAGAATCAGCTACTGCTTCTCCTATTCCCATATTTATAACAATTTTTTGCACCTTAGGCATTTCATGCTTATTCTTATAGCCATATTCTTGCTGTAAAGCATTAATAATAACCTTGTGGTACAATTCCTTAAATCTTAACAACATTTTATTTACCTTCCTCAACAATAGTCTCTCCAGATCTTTTAGCTATCCTTACTTTAGAACCATCTTGCAAAACCTTAATGGCAATTTTTGTAGGTAAATTAGTTTTAGGATCAATATGAGAAACATTAGAGATATTAATAGGCAACTCTTTTGCAATAATACCACCTTCACTAAGTTGAGTAGGTTTAGTATGTTTCTTTACAATATTAATACCAGCAACTATCGCTTTATTATCTTTAGGAAAGATTTTAAGTACCTTACCTTGTTTTCCCTTATCTTTTCCGGCTATCACCACCACAGAATCGCCTTTACGAATCTTTAACTTCAACATATTTATAATACCTCCTCTGCTAAGGATACTATTTTTACAAATTTCCTAGCTCTTAATTCACGAGGCACTGGACCAAACACTCTAGTACCCAAAGGCTCACCCTGCTTATTTAATAATACTACAGCATTAGAATCAAACTTCACTCTACCATCATGTCTCCTGACTCCACATTTTGTACGCACTATTACAGCTCTGTGCACCTCTCCTTTTTTCACTTTTCCATTAGGTAAAGCTTCTTTTATAGATACAACTATTATATCTCCAAGCACGGCGATCATATGATGAGACCCACCTAAAACTTTAATACACATTACCTTTTTAGCTCCAGAATTGTCTGCGACATTAAGGACGCTTTGCATTTGAATCATATAAATAAACTTCCACTAAAGAAATTAGAACCTAAGGAATAACTTATACCAAATCACTTCTAAACATTATTAAAAAAAATTTTAGGATCAAAGTGCTCAAATAACCTTTACTTAACACCTCAACTTACCCAACCATTTTCCACTCTCAGAAATTGAATGGTACTACAGAACTACCCAGGTCTTTGTTTTAGAAATAGGACGACTTTCTATAATTTTAACTATATCACCTTCCTTATACTGATTATGAGGATCATGCGCAGCATATTTCTTTGATACCTTTATTGTTTTCTTGTATATAGGATGCCTAAACCTACGCTCTACTTTTATTGTAACAGTTTTATCAGCTTTTGAACTAATTACAACACCCTGCAATACTCTTTTTGGCATTTCTTTTTACTCTCCAGCTAATCGTTTAGACAACTCAGTTTTTATTCTAGCTATATCTTTTTTAATAATTTTAAACTTACTAGTGTTTTTTAAATCTCCCAACGCCTGCTGGAATCTTAAATTAAAAGATTCTTTTTTTAAGCCATTCAACTGTGTATATAAAATTTCTGTAGTCTGTCCTAATAAATCCTGTGTAGAAAATTTCGAATTACCCATAACGTCTCACTATTTTTGTTCTTACCGGCAACTTAGCGCTAGCAAGCTCCAATGCTCTAACAGCGACTTCATCACTTACTCCTTCAATCTCAAACATAATACGTCCAGGCGATACCCTAACTGCAAAAAATTCTGGCGCCCCCTTACCTTTACCCATCCTAACTTCAGCTGGTTTTTTTGACACCGGTAAATCAGGAAAAATTTTAATCCATAACTTACCTTGACGTTTCATTTGTCGTACCGCAGCACGACGAGCAGCTTCAATTTGCCTTGCTGTTACTCTCAAACCATCCAAAGATTTCAAACCAAATGAGCCAAAAGCTAACATCGTACCTGCTTTAGCTTTCGCTTGCACTCTACCTTTATGAGCTTTTCTAAATTTTTGTTTTTTTGGTGCTAACATCTTGTTCCCAAATCTTAATTATATTTTCTTCGATTTTCTGTACAATCACCATTATAAACCCACACTTTTATACCTATAACTCCATAAGTCGTTATAGCCTCAGCTAACCCATAGCTAATATCTGCTCTTAAAGTATGTAATGGCACTCTACCTTCTCGATACCACTCTGTTCTAGCTATCTCTGCCCCACCAAGACGCCCAGAACAACTAACTTTGATTCCTAAGCCCCCTTGCTTAAAACAAGCCTGCATCGCCATCTTCATGGCTTTACGAAACGAACCTCTTTTTTCAAGTTGAGCAGCTATCGTCTGCGCAACAATAGCCGCATCTATGTTAGGTTTTTTTATCTCATGTATATTTATGTATACTTCATATGGCGAAATTTTTAATATCTCTTTCTTTAAACGCTCAATATCATTACCACTTTTACCAATAATAACCCCTGGTTTTCTAGCATAAATATTGACCACCACATTCTTGTTTGATGTTCTTTCAATTAAAATTCTACTAACCTGAGCCTGAACATACTTACTTGTAATTAATTTCCTAATTCTCAAATCCTGAATTAACAACGCGCTATAATCTTTCTCAGCATACAAGACAGAATCCCATCCTTTAATCAAAGTAGGACCAACTCTAAAACCGTGTGGATTAACCTTCTGCCCCATATTTATTTCCTGCCTCCTTCAGTTACTGTTATATACAGATTGCTAAAAAATTTATCAATTCTACCCGCACGACCTCTGGCTCTTACCATCATTCTTTTCATAACCAAACCTTTACCTACCGTGGCAGAAGTAACAAATAAATCATCTATATCTAAACCAAAGTTATTTTCAGCATTAGCAATCGCAGACTGCAAACCAGCTTTAACAGCATGAGCAATTCTTTTATGTGAAAAAGATAACTGAATCAACGCCTCAGATACTTTCATATTCCTAATTGAAGCAGCCACAAGATTTAATTTTCTAGGACCTACTCTAAGTAACTTCACAACTGCAGTTGCAGAATTTTTATTAACTTGCGCCATAATCTTATTTTCTCTTCACTTTTTTATCCGCACCATGACCATGATAAGTTCTAGTTGGAGAAAATTCTCCTAACTTCCTACCAACCATTTCTTCAGTAATAGCCACAGGTATGAACTTATTGCCATTATGTACTGAAAAAGTAAACCCAACAAAAAACGGTATAATAGTAGACCTTCTTGACCAAGTTTTAATCATCTCTGTTTTTCCAGAGCCCATCATATTTTGTACTTTTTTAATCAGATAACCATCTACAAATGGCCCTTTCCACACTGAGCGCGCCATATATCCCTATTTATTTCTTCGTTTAACAATAAATTTAGCAGTACGTTTATTTTTTCTAGTCTTTTTACCCTTAGTAGGTTTTCCCCATGGTGTCACCGGATGACGACCGCCAGAAGTTTTACCCTCACCACCACCATGAGGATGATCAACAGGATTCATGGCAACGCCACGAACATGCGGCCTCCACCCCATCCATCTACGTCTACCAGCCTTACCAAAATTCACATTCTTTTGATTAGGATTAGATAACACTCCAATAGTGGCTCGACATTCTAGCAATACTAAACGTAATTCTCCAGATTTCAACCTAATTTGCGCATAACCACCATCTTTACCAACTAAATCCACTGAAGTACCGGCTGCTCTTGCGATTTGCCCACCCTTACCAGGCTTCATCTCTACATTATGCACCGTAGTACCTATCGGAATATTCTTTAATGGCAAACAATTTCCGACTTTAATATCCGCACTATCAGCAGAAATTACCTTATCTCCTACCACTAGCTTTTGCGGCGCCAAAATATACGAATACACTTCATTATCAAACTTAAGCAAAGCAATAAAAGCCGTCCTATTAGGATCATATTCTATTCTTTCAACAACACCATAGACACCAACATTACCACGCTTAAAATCTATAACTCGGTATAATTGTTTATGACCACCACCTCTATGCCAAGCTGTAGTACGACCTAAATTATTTCTACCACCAGTTTTTTTTAAACCGAAAGTAAGTGCTTTGAGAGGTCTCCCCTTCCACAAATCAGATTTATCAACCTGTACTAACTCCCTAAGAGATGGAGTTATAGGATTAAACTTTTTTAATTTCATCTATCTACCTCCAGTAAAATCAATGGTGTAATTTTGTTCTAAAGTAACAATAGCTTTTTTAAAATCAGATCTACAGCCCTCTCTACCTTTAAAACGCTTTCTTTTACCCTCAACATTTAAAACATTTATTTTTTTTACCTTTACAGAAAATATATGCTCAATGGCTGCCTTTATTGTTTCCTTAGTAGCACCAGGCAATACTTTAAAAGTATACTTATTTTGCTCAGATAAAAGCGTGGTCTTTTCAGTAATAATTGGTTTTCTTATGAGATCATAATGTGTAGACAATGTCATTATTTCAACCTCTCTTCTAGAGCATCCACAGCAGCTTGCGACACTAATATACAATCATGACTGATTATATCATATACATTAGCGCCAATCTGTGGAACTACCGAAATATTAGGAATGTTACGCACAGCAAAAGCAAAATTATCATTCACTAAATTACCATCAATGACAAAAAAACTCTTACCTTGAAAATTTTTTAATATCGCTACCAACGACGAGGTCTTAGAATTTTCTAGAATCAACGATTCAAGAATTATTAATTTTCCCTCAGCTAATTTTGATGACAAAGCATGTTTTAGCCCTAGCTTTCTTACTTTTTTAGGTAATTTAGTAGCATGACTACGCACCACCGGGCCATGTATTACCCCACCGCCGCGCATATGGACTGACCTTAAAGACCCTTGTCTAGCATTACCAGTTCCCTTTTGCTTAAAAGGTTTTCTAGTAGTACCAGAAACTTCCGACACTGTTTTTGTTGAATGAGTTCCAGCCATTTTTTTAGCTCTTTGCCAATCAACCACCAACTTAATTATATCAACCCTTGGTTCTAGATTAAAAATATTGGTATCCAATACTCTCTCACCAACAACTTGATTATCAAGATTTACTACCTTGGCCTTCATATTTTCACTCATTTAAATAGTCATCACAGATTTTTTAATTGCATCTTTGATATAAACTAAAGAACCTTTGTGCCCAGGGACACTACCCTTTACCATCACTATCTGCTGCTCTTCATCAATGGCAATAATCGTTAAGTTTTGAATAGTAGACTTCTTACTACCCATATGACCAGCCATTTTCTTATTCTTAAAAACCCTACCTGGATCCTGCCTACCGCCAGTTGATCCATGTGAGCGATGCGATATAGAAACACCATGAGAAGCTTCTAGCCCCCTAAAATTATGACGCTTCATACATCCAGCAAATCCTTTTCCTATAGTCACACCAGTCACATCAACAAATTGCCCGATAGCAAAGTGATTTACCGTTAGACTAGCACCAATATCTATAAAATTATTTTCAACGATTCTAAACTCTTTTAAGTGAGCTTTAGGCTCAACCTTAGCCTTGGTAAACAACTGTCTAACTGGCTTTGATATTTTAGAGATTTTTACATTCCTAGAACCAACTATTAAAGCAGCATACCCATCTTTTTCAAGAGTTTTATGCCCCACAACCTGGCAATCTTCAATTTTTAGAAAAGTCAAAGGATATCTTTGCCCTTTTTCATTAAACATTGAAGTCATACCAATTTTTTTTGCAATCAAACCAGCTCTCATTTCTCAACACTCACCAATTTTATTTCCACATCAATTCCTGCCGGCAAATCAACTTTTTTTAAAGCATCTACTGTTTGAGGAGTTGGATAACTAATCACAATTAATCTCATTTGAGTTCTAATCTCAAACTGCTCTCTTGACTTTTTATTAACATGCGGAGATCGATTTACAGTAAATCTTTGTATAGCCCTTGGTAAAGGAATAGGACCACTAACATCAGCACCAGTTCTTTTTACCGCCCCTACTATCTCTTTGGTAGCTTGTTCAAGCACACGATGGTCAAAAGATTTGAGTCTAATTCTAATTTTCTGATTATTCATTTTTCAACCTTATTATAACCCGCCGAAAAAACTTAATTACATGATATGAGAGCATTACTATAATACTAAACACTCTCTATAATCAAATTTTTACAACAGCTATTATTTAATAATCTTTGACACCACACCAGCACCAACCGTTCTACCACCTTCGCGAATCGCAAACCGTAGCCCTTCATCCATAGCGACCGGAGCAATCAATTTAATAACCAAATTAGTATTATCTCCAGGCATCACCATCTCTTTACCAGCTGGCATCATTACTTCTCCAGTAACATCAGTGGTTCTAAAATAAAATTGTGGACGATAATTATTGAAAAACGGCGTATGACGACCACCCTCTTCTTTGGTCAAAACATAAATCTCAGCTTCAAATTCAGTATGCGGAGTTATACTACCAGGTTTAGCTAATACTTGCCCTCTAAACACATCTTCTCTTTTAGTACCACGCAATAATATACCAGCATTATCCCCAGCCTCTCCTCGATCCAACAGTTTTTTAAACATCTCAATGCCGGTACAAGTGGTTTTTTGCGTATCTCTTATTCCAACAATCTCAACTTCCTCACCAACTTTAATTACACCTTTTTCAATTCTACCAGTAACAACAGTACCTCTTCCAGAAATTGAAAAAACATCTTCTATTGGCATTAAGAATGGACGTTCTATATCACGCTCTGGTTGCGGTATATACTCATCAACCGCTTTCATTAATGCTCTAATCGCCGCTTCTCCCTCAGCTTTACCTTCTAAAGCCTGAAGAGCAGAACCCCTAACCACCGGAATTTCATCGCCAGGAAATTTATACAGTGATAACAACTCCCTTACTTCCATCTCAACCAAATCCAACAACTCAGGATCATCAACCATATCAACTTTATTCAAAAACACCACCAAGGAAGGTACACCTACTTGTCGCGCTAAAACAATATGCTCTCTTGTTTGTGGCATTGGACCATCAGCAGCAGAAACCACTAATATACCTCCATCCATTTGTGCCGCACCAGTAATCATATTCTTAACATAGTCAGCATGACCAGGACAATCCACATGAGCATAGTGCCTATAAGGAGTTTGATATTCAACGTGCGCCGTGGAAATCGTTATTCCTCTCTCTCTTTCCTCTGGAGCAGCATCTATCTCATCATATTTAGTAGCTTTTGCCCCTCCATCTTTTGCTAAAACCATAGTGATAGCAGCAGTTAAAGAGGTTTTTCCATGATCAACGTGACCTATAGTTCCTACATTACAATGCGGCTTGACACGCTCAAATTTTTCTTTTGCCATATTATCTCCCTAGCATTTCAAAAATAATTTAATCAAATCAATATTAACTAATTAATCTACAAGTTTAAAACAACATCAAAAACGATTAAAAATCTACTTGGAGCGGGTGGTGGGAATCGAACCCACGTGGCCAGCTTGGAAGGCTGGAGCTCTACCATTGAGCTACACCCGCATATATACAACTTACGAGTAGGCTCTACCACAGCAGATTTGAACCGGAAGCCGGCCAAAAAAAACTTATCCGCAACAGCTTTAGAAAAAAAACAAGCTGTACCAGCTCGATATTTAGATCTTATATCTCAATCTTACTATGTTGACAAATAATTTTGTGACGAGCAGCTTATATTTCTTTAAACCATCAGTATTTCATGAACTTAAAATTTTATTTCTTTCAAAAATTATATGACCATTTTAACAACTCAAAAAAAAAAAAAAAGAATTTAATTAAAAATTGACTCATAAATTTATACACAAACCTAAGTAGTATATATAGCACGAAATACACACTGGTGGAGGGAGAAGGATTTGAACCTTCGTACGCTCACGCGGGCAGATTTACAGTCTGCTGCCATTGACCACTCGGCCACCCCTCCAAAACTGCATTACAAACAAACCAACTGCACAAGGCCGTTAGGCCTTAAAATATGTCTAGTATAAAGATTTTTTATAGTTTATAAATTCTTACTTTTATTTTTCTTTTAAGTAAAATATAAACCACCTAATAAGCTGTAAGTTTTTATAGTAAATACTTACCCCTGTCAAGAAATAAATACAAGTAACTGATAAATCCATATGACTAATAACAGGCATTCAAAAACACTCGCAAAATCCTACTACATGTACGGTAAACATCCGGTACTGGCAGCTTTGAACAATCAACATCGAAATGTTGAACGACTATTCTGTGATCAGGAATTTTTTAATGCCCACAAAAAAACAATTAGCTCCTATAAATACGAAATAGTAACAAATCATAATTTAAATCAACTCCTAAAACAACCATGTAATCACCAAGGTATCATCGCAAAAGTTCAGAGTGTTTTTTGTAATAATATCGATGACTTAGTTTTTACAGACAATAGCAAACTAGTAATACTTGATCAAATTACCGACCCGCAAAATATAGGATCAATAATACGTAGCGCTGCCGCCTTTGACATTCAAGCAATAATCATGCCTACTCATCATACTCCAGACGAAAATGCTACAATCGCCAAAGCTGCTTCTGGAGCGCTAGAATTTGTTAAAATAGTGAAAGTTACTAATTTACAGCAAATTATGCAAACCCTTAAAAATCTTGGTTTTTGGATTATTGGTTTTGACGGTAACACCACAGAATATCCTCGAAATAATTTATTTACAGGAAAAATAATTATGGTTTTTGGTGCTGAAGATACTGGAATGCGACGACTTACAGCAGAAACATGCGATTATCTGGTTAAAATCCCGATATCAAAAAATATAGAAAGCTTAAACGTTGCCAACGCTGCTACAATAGCATTTTATTTATCTTGTTCTTAGATTTGACAAACTGTAGATCCTAAATCAAAAATATGCTATAATTAGCACTAAAAAAGGAGTTGATTTTATGACTTATGAAATTTTAGCCGATATAGTAGCTAGTATATCAGAGCTCAAAAAAAATCCAATGGCTACTATTAAAAGTGCCAATGGTGAAGCATTAGCCATTCTGAATCACAACAAACCTGTATGTTACTGTATTTCACCTGAAATATACGAAGCTATGTTAGATATAATTGATGACATTGTACTAGCTAAAATAGTAAGAGAGCGTGAAGGAGAAGAAGGCATAGAAGTAGATATCAATGACTTATAAATTAATATTTTTACCTTCTGCACAAAAAGAATGGAACAAATTAGCTCATGATATTCGTAATCAATTTAAGAAAAAATTAGTTGAACGACTAAAAAAGCCTGATATTCCTAAAGATAAATTAGCCGGAATGCCAGAATGCTACAAAATAAAATTAAGAGCTAGCGGTTATAGGTTAGTATATAGAATCATTAAAAATATGTTGATTGTAGAAGTAATTGCCATAGGGACTAGAGCTAACGAAGAAGTATACGATATTGCTAACACACGTTTAACAGAAAGAGATTGACTAATTTTTTATGTATAAACGCGAACGACACCGAACTTATCACAATCTAGACATTCATAATCTTTCAAACTCTGAAGCTGAAATAATTTTGCTTGAGCTCAGTAATGAAATTCTGCAGCATAACCAAGCTTACCATCAAGAAAATGCTCCAATTATTTCTGACGCTGAATATGATTTATTATTTAATTTATATGTTGCTCTTGAGCAGAGATTCCCCAATTTAGCTCCATCTAACAGTCCAACAAAACAAGTTGGCTTTGCTCCACAAGAAAAATTTACCAAAGTTGAACATGTAGTACCAATGTTATCATTAAGTAATGCTTTCACCACCGAAGATATTACAGATTTCACCTTACGTATTCAAAAATTTTTGAATATCGACTATTTTCCAGCTATTTTCTGTGAACCAAAAATTGATGGGTTATCGTTCACAGCTATTTATAAAAATGGTAAACTGGTAACTGGTGCCACTAGAGGTAATGGGATGGTCGGCGAAGATATTACTAATAATCTAAAGACCATTCAACACTTACCTCATCAATTAATATCTGCTCCAGAAATTTTAGAAGTACGAGGCGAAGTTTATCTAAGCAAAGATGATTTTGCCAACTTAAATCAACAGCAAGAGTCAGTAGACGAAGTTAAACCTCGAGAAGAGCAAGGAGTATCGAAGCCGAGCAGCGGAGCGTACATAAAGTACGTGAGCAGCGCAGGTCATCGGATACGACGACGCCAATTCTCGAAGTTTAACGAGTATACAACAAAATTTGCCAACCCAAGAAATGCAGCTGCCGGCTCATTAAGACAACTTGACTCAGCAATTACCGCAACCAGACCATTACGATATTTTATTTATGCTATCGGGACTAGCAGCACTGAGATTGCAGAGTCACAACAAGAACTGCTACAAAAACTGTTACAATTTGGCTTTATTGTTAATGATCTCCAAAAATTAGCCAATTCTGAAGTAGAGTTGCTTGAATTTTATCAACAATTAAAACAGCGTCGAGCTGACCTGCCATATGAAATCGATGGTGTAGTTTATAAACTTAATTCCTTTGCCTTGCAAAAAAGGATGGGATTTATTAATCGAGCCCCAAGATTTGCCATTGCTCATAAGTTCCCAGCGATAATTGGTAAAACAAAACTATTATCAATTACTATTCAGGTTGGTCGCACTGGAGCACTAACTCCAGTTGCAGAGCTAGAGCCTATCGCTATTAGCGGCGTCGTAGTTTCGCGAGCAAGCTTACATAATTATCAAGAAATTATCAAAAAGGATATTCGTATTAATGATTATGTATATTTAGAAAGAGCTGGCGATGTAATTCCATATATTACCAGCGTTGACTTAAACAGCCGCCCATTAGATACGATTAAATTCTCTTTTCCTCTCTCTTGCCCATCGTGCCATAGTCATTTATTTTATAACCCGCAAGATGCTATTATTAAGTGTGACAATCATCTAAATTGTCCTGCTCAGAATCATGAACGTATTTGTCATTTCGTTTCAAAGGAAGCGCTAGATATTGATGGCCTTGGCAAAAAACAAGTGTTATTTCTAATAGAGCATAAATTCATTAACAATCCGGTAGATATATTTCATTTAACGACTTACAATAGATTAGAGAATCTACCTGGCTGGGGGACAAAATCAGTACAAAACCTTCTTGATAATATTAAAAATGCCGCAGCCACTGTTACACTAAACCGATTTATCTATGCTCTGGGCATTAATCACGTCGGTAGCGTTAATGCTAAGCTATTAGCTAAAGAATTCATTACTGCTGGAAAATTTTTACAAGCAATGGAACAATTGGTTGCCGGCAATCAAAAGATTTATGACCAGTTAAATAACCTCGAAGGTATAGGTGATAAAATTCTTATTGATATTATCAAGTTTTTTAGTATCAAGGAAAATATTGATATTATCCAACAATTACTCAAAATATTAACTATCCATGATTATATTGATACGACCACTCAGACTAATTTAACCGGAAAAACTATAGTATTTACCGGTTCATTAACTATCTCTAGAGCAGAAGCAAAAGCTACTGCCGAACGTATGGGAGCTAAGGTAACTAATTCCATATCAACTTTAACTGACATAGTAGTAGCCGGGAATGATGCCGGCAGTAAATTAAAAAAAGCCAATGAACTTGGACTAAAAATCATTAACGAGGATGAATGGAATCACTTGATCACCTAAAAAGCAGAATTGGACAACGTATTAGCACTCTCAGACAATTATTAAAAGAATTTGGATTATATGGCTATATCATCCCTACAAGTGATGAATATCTGAACGAATATGTACCAATTTATGCCAGACGATTAGAATATATTTCAGGATTTACCGGCTCGAATGGTTTAGCCATAATCATGGAAGATAAAGCATTATTTTTTACCGACGGCCGTTATCTAGAACAAAGCAAACGTGAATTGGATTTAGAGCTCTTTCAAATTTTTGATCTAAAAGATTTAAGCAACTTTATCTGGTCAAATTTTGTAGCTGTTAATACTGAGTATAAAATTAGACCTCTTTCGAAACTCAGCGAAGAGAGAGGATTTGAAGGAGACACTGCACCTCGATCCGCAGCGCACTCTAGGTTTGTTTCGGATTCGAGCACCGGCTCGACGCACAAATCATCCACAGAAGTAGAGTTTCAAAAGAAGTCTATTGGCTATGACCCCAAATTATTTTCCACTAAAACTCTTAAGAATTTTTCTGGGTTACTATTAGAACCAGATTCAAAGTCATCAATTAACTTGATCGATCAAATATGGATCGACCAACCACCAAAGCCCTCTTCTCCAATTTACACTTACGAGGTAGAATTTGCCGGAGAAAGTCACCAATCAAAGCTAAATCGTTGTCGGCAATTTTTAAGCAAATATTCTGCTAATAGTATAATACTTACTGCAACAGATTCTATTTGCTGGTTATTAAATCTTAGAGCTTGGGATGTCGAATTCTCACCATTAATGTTAAGTATAGCTATAGTCTGCCAAGATAAAGCCTATTTATTTGTTGATGCTGAGCGCATTGAACGTGAGGTCATAAAACAAAGACCAGAGCTAGAACTACTGCCAGAAAACAGTTTACCTCAAATTATCTCAGAACTCACAGGAAAAATTCTGATTGACGAAAACTCTGCTTCAAGCTTTATAATAAACCTATTACAAGGTCAAAAAACACAAGCTATTAGCGATCCTTGTCAACTATGGAAAGCCTGTAAAAATGATTGTGAAATTAATCACGCCAAGGAGGCGCATATAAAAGATGCAGTAGCAGTATGTGAATTCCTGGCTTATATCAGCATTGCCACAAATTTACCTCAATCCACCGAATATCAGCTGGCATTACATTTAACCAATCTCAGAAAATTACAACCAGGATATGTAATGGATAGTTTTCCTACTATCTGTGGGTTTCAAGAAAATAGCGCTATAATTCATTATCATGCTACAACAGAATATACCAAATACATTAGCGGCAGTGGCATATTATTAATTGACTCAGGCGGTCAATATCTTGGAGCTACTACTGATATTACCAGAACTATCACCATCGGCAACCCAACTCAAGAGCAAAAAAAACGATATACTCAAGTACTTAAAGGACATTTAGCACTAGCAAACATAAAATTCCCGAATAATATTACCGGCGCAAATTTGGATGTACTTGCTCGACAATTTTTATGGGCCGATTATCAGGATTATGCTCATGGTACCGGACACGGTGTCGGCAATTTTCTAAATGTCCATGAAGGACCACAAAGTATTAATTTACGCAATAATGCTGCGCTACAACCAGGAATGATTATTTCAAATGAACCTGGATATTATATAGCAGATGCATTTGGCATTAGAATTGAAAATCTGATGTATGTCAAGAAAACTACAGATGTTCGTTATCTTGAGTTTGAAACTTTAACCTTAGTACCTTATGCAAAAGCATTAATTGATTTAAAGCTGTTAACTAAGGGAGAAATAATGCAGATAAGTAGTTATTATGAAAAAATTAATAATTTAGTTTATCCGTTACTTTCAGCTGCAACACAAAAATGGTTGCTTGCACAACATATCTCATAAATAAATATAGCTTTGATTTTTTGATAAAAAACCAATCCTGACAAATATTGACTATCTTCACTTAACTGACTGACTCTATAAGGTCAGTCAAACTAGTGGCTTATCTGCCATTGAGTTAAGTGATGACTAAGTTAATTCGTGGTGATGATCAACAGATTTAACACAGCTTATTGAATTACGCTCGGATGAAGTTCTATGTACCAGTTTCAATAAATCTGTATAGGCTTGTTCAAGAAGAGGTGTATTTGCAGAACTTAATACTAACGATGTACCATGTTGATCATCTTTCTTGAAAGGATAGCTTCCCATTTCAATGGCCGGGTATTTATTTTGTAAGTCAGCAAAGTCGGCTGCAATAATATTTTCTCCAATCATAATATCAATGTGCTTGCTAATAATTGGCTGGCCATGTTTTAAAGTAGGTAATACTTGTTCAAACATAGAGTGCATTATATAAGGTACTCCAGCCATTACATAAATATTTTCGACAATAAATCCAGGTGCTCCTGAGATATTATTGTTAATTAATTTACTACCACGAGGAAGAAAAGCCATTTTTTCTCCCGCTTGATTAAATAGTTGGTTATGGATAGAACAAAATTTCTTAATTGCATTTTCTGCCAGAGGATTTAACTCGATCGGTAAATTTAACGCAGTAGCAACCGCAACAGTTGTGATATCATCATGAGTAGGCCCGATGCCACCTGTGGTAAATATATAGTCATATTGGCTTTTAAGAGCTAATACGGTATCAACAATCATTTTTTGTGTGTCAGGTATAATTCTAACTTCAGACAGCTTAATTCCTACCTCAGCTAATTTTTTAGCAATATAAAACACATTTATATCTTGGATTCTACCAGATAAAATTTCATTGCCTATAATGATAATTGCTGCTGTTGGATTTAACATAATAAACAGTGTCTATTTGTGTATGAGAGAATGTTCACAAGCCGCCTAAACCTCTTTTCACAAGCTAAAACATGAGAGAGGTGGCGTCAGGTAAGACGTGGAACCGCGAACCGCACGTCTTTTGACTTGTTTCTCGCGCGAGTGTACCGCGCAAAGTTCAAACCATCCGCAGAACTAGAGTTTGTGAGAAGAGTAAATTTAATATGCGCAAGCGATAATATTGATAAACAAAGCTTTGTTTTATAAAAAGAACTAAGACGTTAAAAATGAGTATCGCTTTAAAAATACGTGATACTCATAGATCTTTCAGATAACTCTCATGCGTAAGCTTACGAGTATATATCAATTAATCACGTCTAACATTTCCAAAGAATCTGATTAAGTATAAGAACAGATTGATAAAATCTAAATATAAGGTAAAGGCTCCCATTATTGCCATCTTTTGCCCCAACTCGCCACCACCAGAAGTGTAATACATAGACTTAAGTTTCTGAGTATCCCAGGCAATTAATCCCATAAAAATTGCAACTCCGATTAAAGAAGTAACAAAAGATATGGCTGGGCTATTAAAAAATATGTTAACTAAAGAAGCTAATATCAAGCCAATTAATCCCATCATTAAGAAAGAGCCAAACGAGGTCAAATCTTTTTGAGTAGTATAACCGTATAAGCTCATAGCTCCAAACAACGATGCACAAATAAACAAAGTACGAGCAATAGATTCTCCGGTGTAGATCAAGGCTAAAGAAGCTAACGACATACCAGTTAAAGCAGCATATACCCAGAACAATATTCTAGTAGAGCTAAGACTTAACTTGCCTATACCCATAAAAAAGTAAAAAGCAATACCTATTGGTGCTAGCGTGATTATCCAACCAAAACCAGTGTTCCCCATAAATTGGCCGGATGGAGAAATTTTAAACATTAACATAGTTAATGGCTCAATAGTAGCAATGGCAAAAGCCATCATCCCTGTTATGACTAACGCTATAGTCATATAATTATATACTTTAAGCATATATTCTCTGAGACCGGCATCATAAGTTTTTTGAGCCCCAGCGAAAGTTTTGGTATAGTCTATCATAAGTTACCCCATGAGTTTTTAATAAATTGTTACTGATATAGTAAATATAGTGAGTAAATCACCATTTTTCAAGAACATTTTCTCTATAACTTAAATAATAAACATAAAACTAATGTTTATCAAATATTAATTATCGTTGACAACGCTAGAACTAGACCAACGTAATTATTAATCTTGAATCTACTTAAACAATTTTTATAATTATTAATTTCTAAAGTATAAACTTGCCACATTAATAATCCTAAAGCAAGAGCTATGGTCAATAAATTTATCTGTTTTTGTGCTAAGGTATTTGCCATAACAAACAGAATGATGAAGGTCAGATAACAACAATATAACCATAATTTATAATTTTTATGTTCTAATAATATTGCCATTGATTTGACTCCTATTCTTTTATCATCAGGCAAATCCATAAAAGCATAGACAATATCATAGCCGATCGCCCACATGCAACATGCTATATACATCAGTAGCGCCGGCAATTCAATCGTATCTGCAACACTGGCATAAGCAATTAAAGCACCAAAATTAAAAGTAATTCCTAGAAATATTTGCGGTAAATTGGTTATTCGCTTCATTAATGGATAGAAGATAATTAACACTATGGCGAGATACCCTAAATAAATTGCGGTATTGCTCAGAGTGAATAAAATAGATAAACAAATTATTGATAGAGCTAACAAAAAAAGAATAGCTGTTGTTTGATCCAAAGATTTATTGGCAAGCGGGCGGTTTTTGGTTCGCTTGACCTCTCTATCAATTTTTTGATCGAATAAATCGTTAATAATACAACCAGCACCTCTGGTAAGTACGCTACCGATAAAGAGTATCGGTAATAATTTTAGATCATTTAATGAATTGCTAGCTAGTATTAGTCCGTAATATGCTGGGAAAAATACTAGCAGATATCCAGTAGGGCTATGAAATCTGGCGAGCTGGAACAATAGTATAATTTTATTTCGCATTTTTATGACTAATGTAGTATATATTTGATGATTTTCGCTAATTTTAACTTAATTGACTGATACTATGCAAGAGTTATTAAAGAACTATAATTTTCATGACAATGAACAAAAATGGCAATTATACTGGCTGCAGCACAATACTTATATGTGGGATCAAAATGCATCACGTGAAGACAGTTTTATAGTAGATACGCCACCACCTACTGTGTCAGGACAGTTACATATAGGTCATGTTTATAGCTATACTCAAACTGATTTTATCGTCAGATTTCAGCGAATGATCGGCAAAAATATTTTTTATCCAATTGGCTTTGATGACAATGGTTTGCCGACAGAACGTCTGGTTGAGAAACAGAAACAAGTAAAAGCTTCATTGATGGAACGCAAGGAGTTTATTGAACTTTGTAAGCAAGTAGTCACCGTAGAAGAAGAGAAATTTCGCTCATTGTTCAAGCAAATAGCTTTATCAGTAGATTGGACGTTGGAATATCAGACTATTAACCCATTATCACAAAAAATTTCACAAATGTCATTTTTGGATCTGGTAGCCAAAGATGAGGTTTTTAGAGACCAGCAACCAATGTTATGGGATCCTGTAGATCAAACTGCATTAGCACAAGCTGATATTGAGGATAAGGAAAAACCTTCCTTCATGAATGATGTGGTATTTTATACCGATAAAGGTGAACAATTAATTATCGCTACTACTAGACCGGAAATGTTAGCGGCTTGCGTTGCCGTGCTTTTTCATCCCGATGATCCGAGATATCAACATTTGCAAAATCAATATGCTATTACCCCATTATTTGAGGTTAAGGTACCGATTATCGCTGATGAGTTAGTGCAACCGGACAAAGGTAGTGGATTGGTGATGTGCTGTACTTTTGGCGATAGTACTGACATTAAATGGTGGCAAAAACATCAATTACCATTAAAAATTATTATTAATAAATCTGGACAAATTGCTGATATTACCTTTGATTCCAATTGTCAAAATATTCAAAAAGCCACTGAGTTTGCTAATGAACTACAGGGTTTAAAAATTGTTGCTGCACGGACTAAAATCATTGAAATTCTAAAAACTGCAAATTTGTTGACCGCTCAAAAAGAAATTACCCATACGATAAAATGTGCCGAACGTTCTGGGGCTCCACTTGAGATCCTCACTACTGATCAATGGTTTATAAAAACACTACAACATAAAGAAACTATGTTAGCGCGTAGTAATCAGCTTAATTGGTATCCTAAATCAATGAAAATCCGTCTTGATAATTGGATTAATAGCATCGCCTGGGACTGGTGCATTAGTCGTCAACGCTATTTCGGAGTACCATTTCCAGTATGGTATTCCAAGCGTGTTGGTGAAGAAGGCAAAATATTATTTGCCAATATTGAACAGCTGCCAGTTGATCCTTTAACTGATTTGCCAAAAGGTTACAACAAAGATGAGGTAGAGCCTGATCGTGACGTAATGGATACTTGGGCTACCAGCAGTGTTTCTCCGCAATTAGCTACTCATGCCATTTCTAAACAATATGCCGTAGACTGGGAACGTCACTTGAAATTATTTCCTACGGATTTAAGACCACAAGCTCATGAAATTCTAAGAACTTGGGCTTTTTATACTATCTTAAAATCACATTTGCACCAAGATAGTTTGCCGTGGAATAATATCATGATTAGCGGTTGGTGTTTGGCTTCCGACCGCAGCAAAATGTCTAAGTCAAAAGATAATGTGATCTCACCAGAAAAATTACTGCAGGAATATGGTGCCGATGTTATTCGTTACTGGGCTGCAACTTCAAGACTTGGAGCTGATACTGCTTACTCAGAAGACATTATGAAAAACGGCAAACGTTTAGTCAATAAACTATGGAATGCCGCAAAATTTGTTAGCACCCATTTTGATAAATTATCTCCAACTGATTTGCTGATGTCATATAGCGAGATCAAACATAAAATCACTCATCCACTGGATCAATGGCTGATTAATAATGTCGTTGATTTAACTGCATCAGCACAACAGGCGATGCAAAATTATGAATATGCCTCAGCAATGCATGCGGTTGAACAATTTTTTTGGTCAAGATTTTGTGATAATTATTTAGAAATAACGAAAGTAAGAGCCTATAATGAAGAAGACATGGATGTAGGTGGGCAACAAAGCGCTATTCTAACTTTGTACCATAGTTTGCAAATCATATTAAAACTGTTTGCACCCTTTATCCCGCATATTACTGAGGAAATTTATAGCGTATTATACCGTAACGCCAGTCTTACTCATTATCAGAAGAGTATTCACGCCAGAGGAAGTTGGCCAGACGTTAAAGAATGGCGATTTATTACCGAGAATGATAATAATGTCGAGAATTTATTAATTATTTTGGCGCTGATTAGATCAGCAAAAGCTGCTAAGAATTTATCAGTTAAAGCACCAATTAAACTATTGGAAGTTACCGGTTGTTCCTTATTATCAAGTTTAACTCAGGATTTAGCAAATGTGGTGACTGCTGAAATTATAAATTATGTGGATGATTTTTCTACAAAAAATGGGCAGCAATTAGATGATCGACATCTTGCAGTCAGTATAATTTATAAGATATAATCGTTTACTATTCTTGAGGTGTTTGGCATTGCGCACAAAATTTTGTGAGCGTTTACGGTTTTTTAAATAAATCAACATTTTTATGTCTAAGAAGAAGAACTCCCGCCTTTTGAAAGGGCATTAATGTATTCTTTACATTCTGAATTAGCAACTTATCATCAATTTTTTCACCTATTTCAGCTATTATAGCATTAAAAATTTCTCTAAAACTCAAAGTTTCACTAATCATATATTTAAACAGATATTTTGTAAAATTTGCAACTGGCAAACTAACATTCAAATTATCGCAAATTACAGGAGATTTCCAAGAATAATTAATAGAACCACCGACAAGATTAGGGTTTGCTTCTAAATAATCATAAACCTGTTTTGCTAAACCATTTATAGTATAAAAATATGGCACATTATCTAAATCATCAAAGGAAGCTATCGTGTCTTTTTGTTTAGAAACAAAAAAACTATGGTTAATTATTTTGCCGGATATTATTTCGCACATTGCTTGTTGTTCTACTAAATCTCTTTTTTTCAGCTCAGTTAGCAGCGCTTGATCAGTAATGTAATTCTCTAGCCTTAAAAGTACTCTGCTTTGGTAATGACTAAAGTCAATAAAATAAAGACCAGCTTTAGCTACAAAATCATAAAGCTCAGGAATTGTATAAGATCTATCTTGTTTGTGTAAAAACAAATCATACATTCCTACATCACCCATAGTAAGGTCATTCATTAAATCTTTACCCCTAACATACCAATTTGAACTAGGTAAACAATTAACTATAGCCCAACCATTTTTTACCTCTTCTGTCCTGGAAGTAGCATTTTTATTTACCATTTGCATAAGTGTTTGCATATGATAAACACCAGTGCTGCCATAAGTAGCATACACCATAAGACTCATACCACCCTTTTCTGTCAGAGAGTCTTTTAAAATTTTTAACCCCAAGTCTGGATCTTCTAGATGGTGCAAAACTCCAATACAGTTAATATGATCAAATAATCCAAGTTTTAAATTTGGGATATTTAAAATACTATCATTAACCCATTTAATATTTTTTAAACCTCTAATTTTCGCTCTTTCTTTAGCTATATCCATACTTGTTTTGCTAAAGTCTAAATATACAATTTGTGCATTTGTATCTTTTAACTGTTCAGCAAAATAAATAACAGCATCTCCAGTACCTGCACCTGCAACTAAAACTCTAAAACTATCTTTAAAACTCTCTTTGCCAGCATAAAGCCAATGATTTAACTCACCAACATAACTATCAGATACCCATATTAATCTTTTTTCCTCATCTTCTGGATTCCTTAGCGGATAAGGATAATCTAGGTATTGATCTTGAACAGCTTTTATATCTTCAGCAAATTTCTTGGTTTCTTTTTTGTTTTTCTTAGTCATCAATTATTACCTCATTAACATACAAATCAATTATTATCCACTTTCAAAGCTGTAATAAAAGAACTTAGCTGAACCAATCAATAATTGTAAAAGTTAAAGCATAATGCATAACAATAGCTAAAATAGCTGCTGCTACATCATCTATCATGACTCCTATTGCACCATTAATATTTTTATCCAACCAATCAATTGGCCATGGTTTGACTATATCAAAAAATCTAAATAAAGAAAAAGGTAATACAAATAAAAATATAAAATCTATAGCCCCGGCATTCAAATACCCTATAAGACCAGAATACTGAACAAACGCTACCGAAAATGAACAACATGTAATCACTAACATCTGTCCTGCTACCTCATCGATCACAACCTCTTGAGGATCTTTTTTATCAACAAAATATAGATATTTAGTGGTAAAATATAAACCAATAATAAACAGTAATATGCAAGCTAATAGCAATATAATAAATAAGCTCAATAATTCCCTTTCAACCAACACAAGATTTAATTTAGAAAACGAAAAAACAATTTGGTTAATTATGGTAAAATGGGCTATTATATAAGCAAGAGGAAATGCTGCTAATGACCCCAAGGTTCCGGGACAATATTTTGCTTTACCAATAAAACAAAAAGTAACGACAAATTCTATAATCTTTTCTTTTTTTAACATCATTATTATTATTATGTTAATTTTATAAAAATTTATTCTAGTATAGTTATTATGTATAATTATAATAATTTTTCTAAGGGAACAAAAGCAGTTGCCCTGGGATACAATGAAAAAACAGATATCGCACCAAAAATATTGGCTAGCGGTAATAATTTAATTGCTGATCAAATACTTGATATAGCTAGAAAAAACAATATACCAATTCATCATGACGCAGACTTAGTCAAAACTTTATCTATACTAGAAATTAATTCATATATTCCGTTGGAAGTTTACGGAGTAGTTGCAAAGATTATATCTTATATTTATGAAAAGAATCACCAAGTCAAAAATAAATATACAAAATAAAATAAACTTTTTTATAAGCTATTGTTGATAAAAAGCTTTGGGAAGAAAAATCTAATGGAAAAGAATAAAGTAACGTGGGAAGAAATGCTACAGAAATTTGATCAATTTGAACAGCTATTAGATACTAATATTCATGATAGTAAGTTAAATGATTTTTTTGTTAACATCAGAGAAGGTTTTTCAAACGGAACTTTTCAACAGCAGCACATTGTTGAAGCAAAAAACAGAGTGACAAATATAATACAAAAAATCGCTGAACGAAAACAAGATTTACAACAACAAAGTAACAATTTAATAGAGCAAAGGTCGCAGTTTGATAGTTACATCAAGGTATCGCATATCAATAAAAAAAATTGATTATGGAAATAGCGGTCGTTTCTAAAGTTTTGCTTTCTTTAATATTTATCGTGGTCTTAATGTATTGTGTGCTGAAAGCAATACAAAAATATGGTAAATTCGCACACAAATTAGGGCATCCATCAAATAGCATGCAAATTGCTGCAATATTATACATTGATGAAAACGTTAAAGTTGTAAATATTCGTCAAGCTAAAAATAATTATATTTTAGCTGTGGGTAAAAATAATATAGTACTAATAGATAAGTATGCAGATATCGAGTAATCATAAAACTTTTTTATATCCCCTACTCTTGTTAACTGTAACCTTATCTTTTATAGCTATTGCCCCTACAACTTTTGCTGCAACTAGTAGTGATCTTGAAAATATACTAAATAATGGTTCCACGACAGGCAGATTAATACAAATATTTTTGCTAATTGCAGTTCTTGGACTTGCGCCGTCAATTCTGATTATGAGCACTTCCTTTGTTAGGATATCTATCGTATTATCAATTGTTAGAACAGCGCTCGGACTACAGCAAACTCCTCCTAATCAGGTGATCATTAGTCTATCTTTATTCTTAACTTTTTTTATTATGTCTCCTTCACTAGAAATTGCTTATGAACAAGGGCTAAAGCCACTGCTAATTGAGCAAATTACTGAGGAAGAAGCTTTGCCACTGATTATTCAACCATTTAAAAAATTTATGGTTAATAATACCAGAACCAAAGATTTAGATTTATTTATCTCAATTGCCAAAGTAGACGTTCCTAAGGATATTAATGATCTACCATTAAAAGTAATTGCTCCATCTTTCATGATAAGTGAACTAAAACGCGGTTTTGAGATAGGATTTTTGATCTTCTTACCGTTTTTAATCATCGATATAGTAGTAGCAAGCATTCTGATGGCCATGGGAATGATGATGATGCCACCAGTAATGGTAGCCTTACCTTTTAAAATAATATTCTTTGTACTTATTGATGGTTGGTATTTATTGGCAGGTAGTTTAATACAAAGTTTTGTAACTTAAATAACCTATGCTAAAACCGCTAATAATTACACAAGCTATAATAATTAAGTTTGTTGACTGATTATTGATTTACTGTTATAAAGCGGGATATATGGCGTTTAGTCTTTAAACGCAGTAGCCATAAGTTTTTGGGGCGTAGCCAAGTGGTAAGGCAACGGTTTTTGGTATCGTCACCCGGTGGTTCGAATCCATCCGCCCCAGCCATTTCTTAGTCATTCATATTTAAAATAAAAAATATATCTCTTTGACAAAGCTCAAGATTTAAGAAGAAAATTTGAGCACAGCATCGACACACTATTGACTGCAACGTAAAGTTTGTAGGAGGGGTCTAATCATCTTTATCACATATTTGCTACATATTATACAGCAGTTACTATAAATTTAATTTGCAAAACATCATAAGTTTAATTACATTATACTAGCTTTAAACGTAACCAAAACATAATCTAGATATGTTAGTATTAGATATATTATCAAATAAACGTTACGCTCTCAAATTTGTGGTAGCAGCTGTATTACTTATGTTATTTACTGCAATTCCAAAACATGCTTTTGCTCAGCCCAATAAGAATCCAAATACCCCAACTAATGAATTACTGCGTTCATATCTAAAACTTGCCTCATTTAAGCATAAGGTGTTGGCAAACAACGTAGCTAACATTAATACCCCTGGATATAAAGCGAACGAAGTAGCTACTCCACAAAAAACAGAAGATTTGCAGAATGTTGCTAAATCTAGAAAATTACGTCTGACAACAACATCAAATAAGCATCTAGCAGGTTATAATCAGCAAGATAATGATTTTGCGGTAAATAAGTTAAAAGATCCAGATGAACTCAAACCAAACGGTAATAATGTTTCTCTTAGCCAACAATTAACTAAGATATCGCAAAATCAAATAAACTATGATACGACGCTACAAGCTTATAAAAGTAGCAGTGGTTTAATTACATCGGTGTTAGGGAAGTGATGTATATATTCGTTTTTTTATTATTGTTTATTAATCACACAGTATTTGCATTAGAGGATGATTTGCAGAAAGCTTCATCTATTGCATCGCATGGTATTAAAGTGCAAGCCGAACGTCTTAAAATTGCTGCTGAGAATATTGCTAATGAGGATTCAACTAGTTTTCAACCTGGGGGCAATCCTTATCAGCGTAAAATTTTATTTACTAAAAATGTTTTTGATAAAACTTTAAAAACTAATATACTTAGAGTTAAAAAAATAGATGTGGATAAAGCGCCTTTTATTTTAAAATATGACCCTCACCACCCAGCGGCAGATTTAAATGGCTATGTTAAATATCCCAATATTCATAAAGAAATAGAAAGAGCTGATGCTAGCGAAGCCCAAAGAAGCTACGAAGCTAATCTCAGTATTATTGAACAGTCAAAAAGTATGATGCAACGAACTATAGAAGCGATTAAATAAATGAGTGTTAATAGTATTTTACTACTTGCCCAGAATGCATATAATAAAGTAAGTGAACAACCTCATGTTGAAAATTTACAAGAGGCCACTAATTTTCATAAAATGGTTAATGTCGCCTTTAATAATTATGCGCACATGTCTCCAGACCAAATCTTACAACACATCATTCATGCTAAAGCATCTAGCTCAGTAAATGTGAATGCTGCTGCCGGCAGTAATGGTATTGCTGAAAGCATAGTTGGGGAACTACGCAAAAAAGTTGGCACGCATGAGCAAACTATCCGTAAATCTATGATTAGCGAGGCATCATTGGCTGATTTAATGTATGCTGCTAACGAAGCAAAAAATACTGTACAAACTATGGTGGCTTTACGCGATAAGTTTTTGGAATCTTTTGAAAAAGTAATGAATATGCAGATCTAATAATTTTAGAAAATTTTGTTAAATTAATAATTAATTATGTGAATAATAAAAAAAAAATAACAATAACATGTTGGCAATTATTTACTTTGCTGAGTATATTTTTCATAAATCAGCCTAACTTATCGATTGGTGTTGAGCATAAATTTAATACCAAAATTGCCGTGGTTGATGTTCAATCTATTTTAGAACATTCTGTTGCTATGCAAAATATTAGAAAATCTATAGATGCAATAAGCAGCAAAATGCAGCAAGATGTCTCACAAAAAGAAATAGAATTAAAAAGAATTGAAGAAGAATTAATAAAAAAGCGTAGTGTTCTTAATGAAGAAGCTTTTGAAAAAGCAGTAAGCGATTTTAATCAAAAGGTTAGCACTGCTCAAAAGGATATGCAGAATAAAAAAGCTCGCCTTGAGCAAGCTCATGCCGAAGCAATTCGCAAGGTTCATGATGCCACAATTACTGTCATTAGTGATTTAGCTAAAAAATATAATTTTAACCTGGTGTTACCAAGTTCTCAGATACTATTTGTTACAAATGAGCTTAACATCACTCACGAAGTAGTAGAATTATTAAATAACAAAATAAAAACTATAAAAGTAAATTTTTAAAAATATTCAATTTTTCAAAGAATGTGCAACAAAGTCCAATGGATTTAGCTGTTTATCATTTAATAAAACCTCAAAATGCAGATGTTCTCCTTTAGTATTACCACTATTACCTTGTAACCCAATTTTCTGTCCTCGTATCACTAGCTCTCCTTCCTTAACATAAATTTTATTTAAGTGGGCGAATCTAGTGCTAAATTTATGACGATGAGTAATTTCAACCATATTACCATAACCACCTACTCTACTAATTTTACTCACAACGCCAGTAGCAGTAGCATAAATTGGGGCGGATTTATGTCCAACTAAATCAATTCCATAATGAAAACTTCGTCGCTTGGTTATCGGATGTTTACGCATACCATAATTACTGGTAATTTTAGGATTTAGTATTGGGATGAGCAGTGGAAGATGTTGCAAAATTTGATCTAATCTTGATAATTCGTGTAAATATATGATTTGCTGGTGGCCATCTATTGCTGAAAAAATATTACCAGGTTGATTATTATATAGAATATGACTTGCTGTTCTTAATTCTGTTCGAGATAAAAAATTGTACTTATTATTTAATTCAAATAACAACTTTTGCGATTTTTGTATTTTTATCATTGCTTGCTGATTTATTATATTCAACCTGTTGGCATAATGACTATTAAATTTAGTTAAAAAATTCTGGGCGTAAGCATCATCATTAATAATACGACCAACATCTTTTGCGTATAAACACTGAGCTTTAGTATCGGTCAAATTATAAACTGCTATTAAATAACCGCTCTTTATTTGATAATTCTTTTCAAGATTAACATCAATTTTATTAAGTAATTTTTGGCTCACATTGCTAGTGGTGCTGCAAGCAGAGATTATGAGTGCCAACAAGAATAATACACTTATTCTGAACGGAATAATTATCAAACCTATACTCTCTAATCTAATTATTTAACTCGGTTTTTCAATGGTTCCTGCGGTTCAGCCGGTACTAGAAATTCTTTAATTAATTTTACTTTTGTCATCTCAACCCCAGCCGGACGTCCAACTGCATGTTGATTCCAAATAACTGCATATTGATCCCAGTCACGGTAATACCTATCTAATAAAGGCAAAGGATTATTAGGACCAGTTACTTTTATTTGACCAAAATCGTACATCTTTAATGGGAATAACTCTTCTTCATAAAAGAAATAGTTAGGAAATTTATGCCGAGCAGCTATATGAGCATATGTAATTTTATCATCTATTCTACGACAAATAAATATATCCAGAATCGGGTATTCTGTATCTTTAGGCATAATGTGATATATAAAATGATGATTAACTTTATAACCAATATCTGCAAATTCATGGAGAATATCCTGAAGCCTTAATTCATCCTCATGCATTATGCAAATATCTAAGTCGTCATCATAATGTATTAATCCATGATGCCGCACTGCACCAAGTAAGGTACCACTATCTATCCAATAGTTAATATTATGCTTTACTAAAATTTCATGAGTATCTTTCATCATCTGGTATAGCGTTAAAGCGTGTTCCGGTTTCATGTAGTATTTTTGGAACTCTTCAATAGTAAATTCAGCATAACGCCATTTTGGCTTTGTTGGTTCATCTATATACAAATAAAAAAAATACGATGCCGTTATTATAAATAATATACCTACTAATCGTTGTCTGAAGCTAAAGTACGGTTTTTTCATGTTTTCTTAGTAGCAGTTTTTTGCTTGTTACTATTTTTGATTTTATTAGCATTAATAATGTCTACAGCAGTATCAATAGTAATATTAAATGGGTCTAATGATTTAGGAATCGAACAAAAAGCATTATCGTGTTTAAGATAGGGGCCATATTTACCTATACCTAGCATTATTTCTGCACATGACCCAGGATACTCCCCTATTTTCAAGGGTAAGTTAAGTAATTTCCGAGCAATTTCAAGCTTTAAATTGTTTGGATCAAGTATCGAAGGTAGCGGCGTGCGCTTCGGTTTCTCAAGTTTAGATAAATTTTCTCCCAATTGTACATACCAACCATATGGTCCTTTTTTCAGGTAAATATCTAATCCAGTAATGCTATCTTGGCCAATTAATCTATTATTATTATCTTGTTCAGGCTGAGTAGCGTCCGAATCAATATTGGTGGCGGTCAGCGATTTTTTAAAGTTACATTCTGGATAATGATCGCAAGCAAGAAAAGCACCAAATTTTCCCAATCTTAAATGTAATTGACCGTCCTTACATAGCGGACATTGCCTGGCTGTAGTAGAAGTGTGATCTGAGCCAAATAAATAACCAGTTAATGATTGCTCAATATAACTAATAATATCAGTAATTTTTTGCTCACTAACTGAGCTGATATTGCCGTTAAATCCCTGCCAAAAATTACCTAACAACTGTTTCCAGTCAAGCTGTCCACCAGCTACCTCATCAAGTTCGGTCTCCAAAGCAGCTGTAAAATCATATTCAACATACTTTTTAAAATACCCCACCAAAAATGTTGTCACTAAACGCCCTAATGGTTCAGGAATAAAGCGTTTCTTCATTAAATTCACATATTTCCTTTCCTGTAGCACTGATAAGATACTAGCATAAGTTGATGGTCTGCCAATACCCAGCTCTTCCATCTTCTTAACCAAACTTGCCTCAGAATATCTTGGTGGCGGTTCAGTAAAATGTTGCAACGGATTTACACCTATGGTTTTAAGCTGTTCCCCTATCGCTAGATTAGGCAGGATTTTAGCTTCTTCTTCCTGCTCGTCATCAATACCCTCACGATAAATTCGATAAAAACCGTCAAATTTTATTGTTGAACCGTTAGCTCTAGCTACAAACCTATGATCATGCGAATTAATGGTGGCGACTACCGCATCAATAACTACATTTTCCATTTGACAAGCCATCGAACGTTTCCAGATCAAATCATATAATTTATGATGATCTTTATCCAATTGGCTACGTAATTGATCCGGAGTTAAGTTAATGTCAGTTGGCCTAATCGCTTCATGTGCTTCTTGAGCATTTTTGACTTTGGATTTATACTTCTTGAGATTAGTTGGCACATATGCATCGCCAAAAAGATTTTGTATTAATTTACGAATGGAGTGAATTGCATCATCAGCCATGGTAACACCATCGGTACGCATATAAGTAATTAAACCGATAGTATTACCCTCAATATCTATCCCTTCATAAAGTTTTTGGGCGATTTGCATAGTTTTTTTTGCGCCAAATCCTAGTTTACGCGCTGCTTCTTGCTGTAATGAGGAAGTAATAAAAGGCGGCGGTGGTTGTCGTTTTTGTTGTTTGTTCTCAATATCGCTTATCGAAAATGCTGAACCATTTAGACTATTTACTAATTCAGCTGCTTGACTTTCATTAGTGATATGAAATTTATCTAATTTATGGCCATCAATATGAGTTAACCTGGCTTTAAAAGCTTCTGCTTTCTGATTAAAAAAATCAAACCAAATATCCCAATATTCTTCGGTCT
Organism: Candidatus Trichorickettsia mobilis; assembly: GCF_963422225.1. NCBI lineage: Bacteria > Pseudomonadati > Pseudomonadota > Alphaproteobacteria > Rickettsiales > Rickettsiaceae > Candidatus Trichorickettsia > Candidatus Trichorickettsia mobilis. Next base: position 1,529,712 of record NZ_OY728607.1, on the reverse strand, counting down.
TAAATTGTTCGATTTTATCCTCTTGTTCGCAAATCAAACGTAATGCCACAGACTGTACTCTTCCAGCCGATTTACAACCAGGTAATTTACGCCATAATAATGGTGATAATGTGAATCCCACCAAATAATCTAAAGCACGCCTAGCTTGCTGAGCATTAACTAAATTAATATCAATTTTTCTTGGATTCGCCATGGCAGCAATTACTGCCGTTTTAGTAATCTCATTAAACGCCACCCTGTTAAACATCGTATCTGACGATACTATATTTTTTTCTTTGATGATTTCCATGATATGCCAAGAAATTGCCTCACCTTCTCGATCAGGATCGGTAGCAAGATAAATAGCGCTCGCTTTGGCAGCTTCATTGGTAATATTGGTAATATGTTTACTGGCTTTATCAGTGATCGCATATTTCATCATAAAATCTTGCTCTGGCAACACTGATCCAGTTTTTGATGGTAAATCTCTTACATGTCCTACTGACGCAATAACTTCAAATTCATTGCCCAAATATTTTTTGATGGTTTTAGCTTTCGCTGGTGATTCTACTATTACTAATTTCATATCATTTATAAGCTAAACAAAATTTATTTCCTGGGCTTCTAATAATGCTACCAGCTAATTCAAGCTCCAATATTATGGTATAAATTACTGGCAGCGGCATCTTTGCTGCTTCGACTATAGTTTCAAACTCAATCGGAGTACTTGACAGCAGATTCATAATAGTTTTTCGCATGCTATCATCAATCTGATTCAGATATTTATGATCTACAGGCTTATAATTATTATCATAACGTTGTAAATCTTCAAGTGGTGTCATTAATTTTTCATAATCCGGAACATTAATATTAGCAATTATATCTTGTGCTGACTCAGTCAAATGCGCTCCATCTTTAATTAATTTATTAGTACCACTGCTTCTAGGATCCAAAGGAAATCCTGGCACCGCAAAAACTTCACGATTCTGCTCTAAAGCAAACCTTGTGGTAATTAAAGAACCTGATTTAATAGTAGCTTCGACTACCACCGTGCCTAAAGATAACCCGGAAATCAATCGATTACGTTGTGGAAAATGCTGACTTAGCGGTTTAGCCCCTATCGGTAATTCAGCGATAATTAAACCAACATCTGCAATAGTATCGTATAATTTTTGATTTTCTGGTGGATAAACATAATCTATTCCTCCAGCCATTACTGCTATTGTCTTGGCTGGAGACGCTTTATGAGCCGCAGTATCTATACCTCTAGCAAACCCTGAAACTATTACATAACCTTGTTGTATTAGTTCTGACGCTAATTTACCAGCAAAAAACTGACCATTCGCTGAAGCGTTTCTGGCGCCAACAATTGCAATCGTTAGTGGCGCAGCAAATAGTTCAATATTACCTTTATAACAAAGTATCGGTGGTAAATCAGGAATTTCACGCAAGAGCTTGGAATATTGTGCACATTTATAAGAAATAATTTTTGCGCCAAATTTATCCAGTAAATCTAATTCCTTGATGGCATCATCATATGAACACACCTTAATTGGCTTAAATCTACCACCACGTACAGAAAACTCTGCTATATTCTCTAAAGCTGAAGTCGCATTACCGAATAAATTCAATAAAGCCAAAAATGTTCTTGAACCAACATTCTCGCTTCTAATTAACCTTAAAATATCTATAATTTCACTAGTATAAGTATGTGATTTCTTACCTAGCAACAATTCTTTAAGCATTATTCATAATGTTCTGTACAAATGAAGTGAAGCTTCTGGATCGCAGATAACTAGATTTCACACTCTCACCTGAAATTTTTATAATTAATCGTTTAGAAAGTGACTTTGGCATGAGGATAGACGAAGGTAAAAATCAAGGAGTGCTAGGAGTATCAAAGTCGAGAAGCACAACGTACTAAAGTACGTGAGCATCGCAGATCTTTAGATACGACACCGCAATCCGAAGATTTTCACCGAGTATATGGTGTATTTATAGTTTATCAGCATTAGAAGTCAAATAATCAGCCACTCCTTTTTGTGATGGAGTCATCCCCTCATCACCTTTATGCCATCCAGCCGGACATACTTCTCCATTTGTACTATGAAATTCAAGCGCATCAATTATACGCAATGTTTCTTCAACACTTCTACCTAGTGGCAGATCATTAACTAATAAATGACGTACAATAGAAAGTTCATCCAATAAGAATGTACCGCGTAAACTAATTCCATCATCATTCAGAACATTGTAAGCACGTGCAATTTCCTTGTTAATATCTGAAACCATAGGAATCTGAATATTACCCACCCCACCTTTGTTGTTAGGAGTGTTTTTCCAGGCCAAATGCGAAAAATGTGAATCAACACTAATAGCAATTAACTTGGTGTTTCTTGAAGAAAACTCTCCTAATCGATTGTTAAAAGCTATAATTTCCGAAGGACAAACAAAAGTAAAATCGAGGGGATAAAAAAATATAACAGCCTTATGACCTTTGGTATAATTTTTTAAATTAAAACCAAGTTCAATAGTATTGTCTGGCATAATTGCTTTTGCCGTAAAATCTGGGGCTACTTTTCCAACAAACGCGTGTGTATCTTGCATATATAAACCTTGCTCCTTATAAGTTAATTCAATTATACCACTAAGATACAGTTTACAATAAATCTGGTATAAAAAATAGAGAATACTTATAACGCATTAGTAAATCAACATAAGAATAGCTTTACACGGCAAAGATTTTAAATTAAACTAATAAACTGCAGGTTATTAGTTCATATACCATCAGTTATTAATGATGAAATTCTATTCAATTATTTTTATTTTACTTTTTAATGTAACTGCGATGAATGCTATGTCACTTGAATCATCTAATACAAATTTACCAGAGGGGTTTGTATATCTTCATGAAGTTGATCCTTCCATTATTCTGGAAATGAAATATGCTGGTAACGATAATTTTATCGGCAGTAAAATTGATGGCTATATTATGCCAGTTGCAATATTAACGAAACAAGCAGCTGAAGCTTTAAAAGCAGTGCAGAAAGACTTACTCACATATGATTATTCTTTGGTAGTTTATGACGCATATAGACCTAATAAAGCTGTGCAACATTTTGTACGCTGGTCAGAAACAAATGATACTAAAAACAAAATAGCTTTTTATCCATATGTAAACAAAGCACAAATAATACCTCTTGGTTATATAGCAGCAAAATCAGCTCATAGTCGTGGCAGCACTGTTGATCTTACTATTATTAATGTACACCACACACTTCAACTAGCTAGTGTTATTAAACAACGTACTTTAACTGATGGCTCTATAATCCCATACCACGATGATGGCACCATAGATATGGGTTCGTCTTTTGATTTATTTGATGAAGTTTCTCACCATGATTCTAGAAAAAATATCCCTGACTTAAATAATAAACGTAATTTTTTAAAAGAAATGATGATCAAACACGGTTTTATACCGTACGCAAAAGAATGGTGGCATTATACTTTAGCCAACGAACCATTTCCTGATCGTTATTTTGACTTTGACGTAAAATAAATGTATTCGAACAAAGAACGTTCAATAAATAGTCAAGTTAAGGAAAATTGACACTCAATAGTCATTAGCGAGACCACTATGTTGCCGTGGCAATCCAGCTAAATAGTCCATTTTTGGATTGCATCAAAGCTTAAAGCTTCTCGCAATAACGGGTTCGTATCGTCTCTTTTTCTTAAACTTGACGATTTATTGAACGTCTCCTCGAACACGATCACCTCGATCCATGATAAAAATACTAGGGACGACAATGACCTCCTCACTTTATGACGAAGATAACATATTTGCACAGATTATTGCGGGGAAAATCCCAGCTAAAAAACTATATGAAGATGAACAAATTCTAGCAATTCATGATATCAACCCTGTAGCTCCGATACATGTACTAGTACTTCCCAAAGGACATTATATTGATTACAGTGATTTCATCCATAAAGCTTCGCTAGAACTGATAAAACATTATTTTACTAAAATTGATGAAATGATACAATTGCTTGGTCTATCAGCTGCAGGGTACCGTCTAGTTACAAATAAAGGTAGCGAATCTGGGCAAACAATTTTTCATTTTCATACCCATATTATTGGTGGCAGACAGCTTGTTGGTCGTGTTGGGTAGTTATGACAAAAAAATATAATATCGCCGTAGTTGGCGCCACTGGTAATGTAGGCTCTAACGTCCTGGAAATACTGGCTGAAAGAAATTTTCCCATAGCCGAAATAAATGCCGTTGCTTCAAGGAGTTCTGTTGGTAAATCAGTCAGTTTTGGTGAGAAATTATTAAAAATATCAACTTTAGATAGCATTGACTTTAATAAAATTGATATCGCGTTTTTTGCTGCTGGTTCCACTATAGCTAAGCAATATATACCTAAAATCGCAAATAATGGCTGCATAGTAATTGATAAATCATCATATTTTAGACTTAATCCAGACGTTCCTTTAATTGTTCCAGAAGCAAATTCTATTGATCTCAAAAATTATAGCAAAAAGAATATAATAGCCAATCCAAATTGCTGTACTATTCCCTTAGCTGTAATTCTAAAGCCTCTTGATAATGAATACAAGATCAACCGAGTGGTAGCTTCAACCTATCAATCTACTTCTGGAGCAGGTAGAGCTGCTATGGACGAATTATATAGTCAAACTAAAGCAAAATATGTTTTTCAAGATCGTCAACCTAGTGTTTTTAAAAAACAAATAGCCTTTAATTTATTCCCTCATATAGGAGATTTTAATACCGATGGTTCTACTTCAGAAGAATCAAAAATTGAATCAGAGGTTAAAAAAATTATGGGGACTCAGTTACAAATCAGTGTTACCTGTGTTAGGGTACCAATATTTCTTGGACATTCTATCTCAGTAAATATTGAATTCTCGGATAACATTAACATTAATGAGATAACAGAAATTCTAAGCCAAGCCGATGGTATCAAGGTACTATCATCCACTACCAGTGAACAATATATTACTCCAGTAGAAGTAGCCGGTCTTGATGCTGTATATGTTTCTCGAATTCGTTCTGATAATAGTAGAATGAACAGCATTAATTTATGGATAACAGTAGATAATTTACGTAAAGGAGCAGCATTAAATGCTGTACAAATCGCTGAAGAACTAACTAGGTACATAAAATGACTACAGTTTTAAATGAAATCATGCAATATATCCAGAAACATAATGCCAAGTTTTTATCTTTAAAATTTGTCGATGAGATTGGGGTGCTGAGGCAACTTGATATTGCAGTAAAAAATCTTCAAACCAATGATCTATTCATTACTAACAACAACATGCAATTACAACCTATCAAAGCTAAATATTTTTTAGATCCTTTCAGAAGTTTACCAACAATATTTTGTTTGTGTGAGAATTTAACAGATAAATTAGATGTACGAGCACAAGTTAAAACCCGTATAGAACAAAGTACAGCCTCATCCAACATACCATGTGAGTGCCATATCGACTTTAGTGTATTAGAAATTACAGAAAAGCACTTTGAAGAACCTGTTAAAAAAACAGCTAAATCTATCACCTCATCAAATGTTGATATATATAATTATACCCCATCAATAACTTCTCCTAATATTTTAAGCACTGAATTAACTACAGAGGAAAGCTCAAAAATTCTTATAGAAGTAAATGAAAGAGCTAATTTTGAACATTTTAAAGAAATAACTTTAGAGAAAAAAAGAATATATTACGAAAAACAAATAGAACCTATAGATAAATCATCAAATTTAAGAAGTGAAATAGTAAATATTCTTGAAAATATTGGGATTAAAACCAGCTTTCATTGCCATAATAACCAAGAATCAGGTTGTAGAATTGGTATTGTTACCGATGACATTTTAAATATGGCCGATAATCTGATAATTACCCAATATATCATTGAGAATGTTGCTAACAGCTACGGCAAAGCTGTCAATCTTACACCATATAAATTTTTAAGCGAACTAAGTCATAATTTGAACAATGAAACTGATCCTCGTAATACCATAAAATTATTTTTATACTTTTCTAATTATGAAAAACAAATAGCAAAATCATTTATGTTAAATGTACAACAAAATGCAAAAAACATCTTATCTTTTGAGCGAATTGGCCAAAACATTAATTTGGATTGGTTTAAGCAAAACACCGGCATTAGCATAGATTTTTCAACTATACCGATAAATCCTTATTTAGCTTTTAGTTCGATTATTTTATATGGAGTTGGTTATAATGGTAATCTTTTATCAATCTTATCGCAAGAAACATTAAGAGCACTATCCACATATTACTCAGATCTATTGATTAGCTAGGTTCTAAAGAAACTACATACTTAATTTAGAAAATCCATGCTAAAACATTTACCTTCTTAAACCATTTATATTCAAAACAGTAAGTTGACGAGAGTGTTCACTGAAAACCATAGGCGCCAAGTTTAAGGAATAACTACGTTATGAAATGAATTTATGCTATACTAAACTATCACACATAATAATATAAATTTTTCTTGACTTTTTGCGATTAATAGTTAATAATTAGTAATATTAATTAGATAGTTTCAGTTAGTTGTCTTAATTAATTAGTGTGTTGTTAACTAATTTAATGTTATAATAAAAAGTAAAAGCTATGCAAAATAATCCCATTGATGTAGACGTTCTTGATAAAAACCTTAACCTCTTCACCAGAGCCATTAAAAAATGTAAAGATGTCTTCTGGATAACCTTCTGGTTCGCTTTTGTAATTAATCTCCTAATGCTAATCACGCCTCTATACTCACTACAGGTATTAGATCGAGTGATTGGTAGCGGCAGCCTTCACACTTTGCTAATGTTATCAGTTATTATTGGTATTGTCTATTTTGTATATGGGTTGTTGCAAATAGCTAGATCATTTACCTTGATCAAAGTAGGAGAATGGTTAGATAACAACCTCTCACCCGCCTTATTTGGTCACGCAATATCGGCATCTGCAACCAGAGTGCCAATTAATGCTAGTCAATTACTGAGAGATTTTCAAACCGTTAAGACTTTTCTTACCAGCACTGGAATTAATACATTATTTGATGCACCGTGGAGTATTATTTATATTATTGTAATTTTTTTAATTCATCCATATTTAGGTATATTGACAATAGTTGGAGCACTTTTAATTGTATCTACTGCATTTTTTAATGCGATAGCTACTAATAAAACTTTAGGTGAAGCAACTGAATTTTCAATAAAAAGCTTAACTCAAGCAGAGGTTGCAAGCAGGAATGCTGAAGCTGTAGAAGCTATGGGTATGATGAAGAATGTTACCAAGAATTGGCAAAAATTCAATCAGGCATCACTATCCAAACAATCTATGGCCAGCTATCGTAACGGCGTTATTTCAAACTTTTCAAGATTCATTCGTAATATAATGCAGATGTTAGTTACCGGCATAGGTGCTTACGTAGTAGTAGATACCGCTGGTAGAGATATGACTACCGGAGGCATGATTATGAGTTCTATTATAGTTGGTAGAGCCTTGGCACCATTTGATAATGCTATTGAATTATGGAAAAGCATCAGTGGTGCTATGAAATCCTATAAGAACATCAATCATGCGCTTAATAGCTATACTTCAAGAGATGAGTCCATGCCTATACCACATGTGGAAGGACATTTAACAGTTGAGAATGTGTATTATGCATTACCTACACCTCCAGGTGCAATGCAACCGCCAACTCCACAATATATTCTGAAGGGAGTATCTTTTAGTGTACAACCTGGAGAAATACTAGCGATTATTGGTCCTTCGGCTGCTGGTAAATCAACGTTAGCTAAAGTAATTGTCGGCGTTTGGAAGGCTGCTTCAGGTGCGGTAAGATTAGACAATGGAGAAATTTTTCGTTGGAACAGAGAAGATTTTGGTAAACATGTTGGCTACCTTCCTCAAGGAATAGAGCTATTTAGCGGTAGTATCAAACAAAATATCGCCAGAATGCTTGAAGATGCAGAACCGGAAAAGGTTATTGCGGCGGCAAAGCTTGCTGGAGCTCATGAAATGATTTTACGTTTTCCTGATGGTTACGACTCTGACATTGGCCAAGCCGGTTCAAATTTGTCTGGAGGACAGAGGCAACGTATAGGACTTGCCAGAGCATTTTATGATACCCCAAAGCTGGTAATACTTGATGAACCCAATGCTAACCTTGACGAAGCCGGCGAAATTGCTTTATCTAATGCGCTAAAACAGGCAAAAGCAATGAACACTGCGGTGATTGTGATTTCTCATCGACCTTCCGTATTATCGGTTGTCGATAAAATTTTGGTAGTACAAGACGGAGCAGTAGCCGCATATGGTTCTCAGGATGAGATCCAGAATCGAGTAAAAATGCTAAAAAGTGGTACTATCCATATTAATGATAAATAATGTTTTTTAACAATAAATAATGTTTTGATTATGTCTGATCCTAAAGAACCAAAGCCAAAAATTACCATGGAACAATTACAGCAGTTAATGGCGTTACAACAAGGTATGGCTACTAAACCGAAACTGACCAAAAGTCAGCAAGTTATACAAAAGACCTTGACCACAATTATGCAAAAAATGCAAAAATTGACAGTTTCTCTCGATCGTTTCATTAATTTTATTACCAAAAAAGAAGGTAATAATCGTAATGATGTATCGCAAGCAGCTAGATCACCGATTGTATTTGGTGTATATGTCATCCTCATTTTTGTAGGAATTGGTGGAATATGGAGTAGTGTTGCACCACTTGATAGTGCGGCAGTAGCCACTGGCACTCTAATCTCAAATACCAATAAAAAAACTATCCAACATCAAGAAGGCGGGATTATCAAGAATATCTTTGTTCATCAGGGGGATGTTGTGACTGCTGGAGCAAAATTGATAGAGCTTGATGAAACTAGAGTCAAGTCGCAATATGAAAATGTATTACACCAATATAGAACTGCATTAGCTACAGAAAGTCGTTTGATTGCAGAACGTGATAATCAAGAAACAATAGTATTTCCTGAATTTCTTACCAAGGATATTGCCGTTCCTGAGGTTGAAAAAGCAGTATATACCCAAGAAAACTTATTTAGAGCACAAAAAGAAATGTATCGAGCCGAGAAAGAATCTTTACACCAAAAAATTGCTCAGTTGAATAAACAAATTGAAGGATATGAAGCCAAGAAAGTTTCTCTTGCTAAAAATTTGGAAGTAATTACTGATCGCCTAAAAGCAACACGAACACTGCATGCAAAGAATTTTGTTCAGAAAGCTACATTGCTGGAATTAGAAGCAAAGGAAGCTGGCGCTAAAAGTGAAATCGCTATGACCGATACTGAAATTGCTAAAACTTATCAAGAGATTACTAAAAGTGATATTGAAATTATCAATTTACAAAATAAATTTACCAATAAGACTCTGGCGGAATTAAAAGATTCTCAGATTCAAGCTGGAAGCTTGCGTGAACAGTTTTACGCTTTACGTGATTCATTAGATCGTATAGTGATAAAATCTCCGGTTGACGGAGTGATTAACGTATTATATTTCCATACAATCGGAGGAGTAATAAGTCCAAGTAATCCAATTATGGAAATTTCTCCGACTAACGATTCACTACTTATCGAAGCCAAAGTTCCGCACAAAAACATAGATTCTGTTTACCCAGGATTGATTGCAAAAATAAGATTTAGTGCTTTTAAATCTAGAACCACTCCATTATTTACTGGAAAAGTAATGTCAATATCACCAGATATCGTACAAGATAAGAACCCTGGTGCGGAGAGTTTTTATATTGCTAGAATCGAAATAGATATGGATGAATTTGAAAAAGTGGCAAAATCTAGAAATCTAGAATTACATCCTGGTATGCAGGCTGAAGTACAGATTGTAACTGGTACCAGAACATTGCTTCGCTATTTATTCGATCCACTTACAGATGTTATGTTTAGAGCATTTCGTGAGAAATAAATAGTAATAGACCCCTTTCACAAGTGTAAGCGTTCGCGAGTTTTTTGTGAACGTTAGTACAGGACTTACAAAGCTACAACCACCGTCTGAGCTGAGAAGTAAAACGACGAAGCAATCCAGAAAATAGCTAAAAAACATTGATTTTAACTCGATTGCTTCGTCGTTTTACTCCTCAGCTCAGACGATTTTCTAATCCGTGAACGCTCTCTCACAAATTTGGTAAGCGTTTACGGTTTTTAGAAAAAGTCGTCTGAGTAGTATACTAACCTAAAAAACTCGTGTAAGTTTGTAAGAGAAGTCTAAAATTATCATTTCATCAATAAGTCACTAACAATAGCATCATTAGAAAAGCGAGATTGTACTATTCTATCCACATCTTCGATTGATCTTATGCTATACCATCTGCCTTCCGGATAAACTACCATGCTCACTCCTCGTTCACATTCATTCAAGCATCCGGCCTTATTAATACGAATATTATTTATGGCTGATTTTTTCACTACAGTTTTCATATATTCAATTAACTGCTCCGCCCCCTTTTGTTGGCAACAACCTCTATCAGCATTGGGATCACGTTGATTATTACATATGAAAACATGAAAATCATAATGAGGAACTGCCATATATTTTATACCTTTTAAAGTTTGTGAGAGAGATCTATTGTAAAATCTTATTTAAACCTTTTTTAATTAAATTTTCTAGCGGTTTCTTAGGTGAAAGATTCGAGTCAGGATTCTCCTCTACTTGATCAGTACCTTGTACTGGTGGTTCTTGATCATTTCTTTGTTTTTCTCCACCGATAAGGTTTTTAAGTAAATTTTTAGGTTTAACATTTTTCATAACATCGCCTAAAACATTTTGTATAATATATTTTTTCAAAGAATCTAGATCTATTTTGTGCTGGATAGAGTCTAGAGCACCATATAGGTGAACCTGAAAAGCTGGCATATTCTTAATATCAACAGTAATAGTACTATTAACATCCAATAAATATTGTGGCAAATTAATTTGACCAACTGCAGTAGCAGCAGCTCCTGGAATTTCTACATTTAATTTTGTTATCTGAGCAATGCCATCTTTAATAATTGTGCTACCTTCCAGTTTTTTAAAAACAGTTTCTCCACTAGTAAAAGCATTATTTAAAGAACTAAATACAGTTTCGATATTTTTAATATTATTTAAGGAGTCAACCACCTGCTGCAGATTAATTCCGTTTAATCGTCCATTTATACCGTCAAAATTGATATTGCCTGATAAATTATTAATATATTGAGCTTGATTAATACCAGTAGATTTTAAAGCTGTATCCAAATTAAAGGTTCCCTGTACTACTTTAAAACGCTGAGAATCAGGGGTGATATCTTTCAGCCTGGCTCCTTTTATTGAAGCATTTAGCGAGAAAGGCTGATTCGCTACTGCAGCAATAGAGCCATTGCTACTCAGTTGACCACCATATAAATCACCAGTTAAAGATACTAAATTTGCTGTATGATCGGCTAGTTTCACTTTTACTTTTATATTATCGAATACAAAGGAACTTTTAACAATTTTCTTGATAGCTAAATTACAATCAGCATTAATTTTACCAAGAAAAGATAAATCTATTTTGTCTTCTGTCCAACGTTTGTCAGGTTCTACTTTTCTTTGATCTGTAGCGTTAGAGCCTATATTAGATGGTGATCCTGGTGGTAAAAAATAATCTAAATTAATAGTAGAAGCTTCTAAATTCAAAGCAATATTAGGCAGATTCTTGATGAGATTTATCGAGGAATCACCAATCATCGTCACGGTTTCATTATTAGCCACTATTGAAGAATTAAATTTAATTTTAATATCTTTAGATAAATCTCCTTGTACTAGCCCGGAAAAAGAAAATGCCTTTAAATATGAGTTAAAATTATTTTGCAATAATAATTGCAGTGTTTTATGAAGATTGTTACCAGCCAATTTGATTTCTAAATTTGATTTAGTGTCCTGACCATAAGCTATATCACCTTTAATATTGCTAGTCATTTGTGCAAATGTGATAGATGTATTAGTATTGATCAACTCTTTATCTTTGGTAGTTTCTCCACTTATTTGCACTAGACCTGGAAAAATCGGTAAATTAATACCAAAGAGCCGAGCTAAAGCTAACACATCATCAGTTTTTAAATCATAAGAGAGTACAGGTTTGCTGCTCCAATTTTGGGCGCCAATTTTGCCTTTGACCTTAGTTTTTGCAATATCAACAACAATATCTTGTATCAGTAAATCCTGATCTTTATAGTTTAACATTGCCGACAAAGATATGGCTTGACTTAGGAACTGACTTATCTGAACAGACTGAATTTTTAAAGCTGCCATAAATAGTTGCGGAGTTTTAGCTTCAGCGTAAATTTTACTGGTAAAAATTCCGCCAGCTTTCTGATCTACTGGTTCAATTTTAAAGCCGATCTGGCCTGGTTGAACATCAAGCAATAAATTAGCCCCTACTTGTTTCAAAGAATAATTCCCTTCTCCACTTAGCTGAATTGCACCAAGAGTCAGGTTAATAGGCTTAATTGTTATTGCATCACGGTTTGTTTGAATCGTAGCCGAAAATCTGTATTCCTGTGCTAACCCTGCCGGCAAAGTAAGATTAGGTACTATTGAATTTAGATTTTTGAGGTCGCCATCACTGCTAATATCACCTTTAAATGAAAAATCTTTAGCATCGATTTCTCCCTTAAGTATAATTTTTTTATCTAGTAATTTAAGCTCTACCATTAAAGCTATTATATCTGTGAGCGAATCTATTTTCCCTTTTAAATCCAACTTTTTTTCAAAAATTTCAAAAGTAGAAGTAAAATCTATTGGTCCTTTAAAACTACTGATATTTGCATCTATATCGATATTACTTAAAGTGGTTTTCGCCTTTTTATCTAAATATTGCACTTGTCCTTGGCTAATTCTAATCGACTTTACCATAAATGGAGTAGCAGTATCCTGGCTTGTGGCACTATCTTCTTTTACCGATGATGGTTTATTAGAGGAAAATTCCCAGCTATTATTCTTACCGTCTGCTGATTTTTCCAATGAAATAATTGGGTTGATTAAATCTATTGAAGAAATTATGATTTGTTTTGCAAAAAGTGAAGTTGGGGATAGCGCTACTTTTACAGTCTTAATTGCTATAAAAGATGGTTCTTGCGCACCAGTAAAAGATGAAAGAGTTACATTTTCTACCTTAAGTGTTGGTATTGGTAGTATATCTAAAGAAATATCTCCTTGAATCAGTAAATCCCTACCGATAGCGTCTTTTACTTTTTTGGCGATGAATTCCTTATAATTGTTTAAGGAAAATAATTTAGGAGCTAATAATAATATAATTACTAAAACCAAAATGGTAAAACCAAAGTACTTTAATTTTTTCATAGCTATTGTATTGGTGTTTTTTAAATTAAATAATAGAAAATAATATTCCAGGAAAATGTGCGAGTGATAGACGAAGGTCAAAATTGAAGAAGTGCTAGGAGTATCAAAGTCGAGTACGAGCTGCGTACTTTAGTACGTGAGGAACGCAGATCTTTAGATACGACAACGCAATTCTCAATTTCCACCGAGTATATCATATCATAGTTTCGGGTTTAACTAACCTATCAAACTCCTCCGCCGTTAACAAATTTAGTGCAATTGCTGCAGCTTTTAAAGTAGTTCCTTCCTTATGGGCTTTTTTTGCGATCTTGGCGGCATTATCATAACCAATATGAGGATTTAACGCTGTTACCAACATCAAAGATTGATCTCGCAGATAATTGATACGTTCTAAATTTGGCTCAAGACCTATAATACAATGATCAACAAAACTATTCATAGCAGTAGCTAGTAAATCTATCGATTGTAAAATATTATATATAATCATCGGCTTGAATACATTTAATTCAAGATGACCACTCATGCCACCGACAGTAACTGCTGTATGGTTACCGATTACTTGTGCACACACCATAGTCATGGCTTCACATTGAGTAGGATTAACTTTACCAGGCATTATTGACGATCCCGGCTCATTTTCGGGTAAAGATAATTCACCAAAACCACAACGTGGTCCTGAACCTAATAGTCTAATATCATTAGCAATTTTCATCAAAGCTACTGCAATAGTATTTAACACTCCCGAAAATTCCACTAAAGTATCATGGCTAGCTAATGCTTCAAATTTATTGGGCGCAGTCTTGAACGGATAACTAGTATATTGTGCCACTGCCATTGCAAATTTTTCTGCAAAACCTGGCTTGCAATTAATGCCCGTTCCTACTGCCGTACCACCCTGAGCTAGCAAATATACTCTGGTTAAAACTCCTTCAATCCGATCAATTGCAAATTTTATTTGAGTCGCATACCCTGAAAATTCTTGACCTAAAGTAATTGGAGTTGCATCCTGCAAATGCGTGCGTCCAATCTTCACATATTGATGCCATACAACGGCTTTATCATCCAAAGCAGCATACAACTTTTGCAAAGCAGGAATTAACTGCTCTTTAGCTCCCAACACAGTTGCAATGTGCATGGCTGTAGGAAAAGAATCATTAGAAGATTGTCCTAGATTCACATGATCGTTGGGATGCACCGGAGACTTACCACCGCAAATCCCAGTCAAGCTCTCATTAGCAATACTTGCTATTACCTCATTCATATTCATATTAGTTTGAGTACCTGATCCTGTTTGCCATACTACCAAAGGAAAATGTTCACTAAACTCTCCTGTTAATATCTTAGAGGCAGAATCAACGATTGCCTGGGCTATTTCTGGCTGCAATCCGCCTAATTCAGCATTAACTAAAGCTGCACATTTTTTAAGTATAGCCAAGGCTTTAATCAGAAGCGTTGGCATTTTTTGGCCACCGATCTTAAAATTCTCTAAAGATCTTTGTGTCTGAGCACCCCAATAAAATTTATTATCTATTTTGATTTTGCCAAAAGAATCTGTTTCAATACGATATTGTGTCATTTTATTTTTGCTCCAAAGTTGTTTGCACAGAATATTGTATCATCTCCGTTGATTGTGTAATTAACAATTCACACTGTGTTTGTTGGTGTAAATAATATGTATAATATTCATGACAATTGTGAATATTAAGATTATTCCAATTTTCATTACCCAGTAAAATATTGGCTTTCTGTTGATCAATTTTCTGGTAGCCACCAATTGCTTGCACTATAATGCTTAGCTTATTATTTATCATCGATAGCTGACAATTAATCTGACCGTTTTTAATGATGTGTTCAAATGCTATAATAATCAAACATATTATTATTTTTCCTACCAGCTTATCCAGCATAGTGTGATGTAAATTACTACGCAATTGTAAAATTATCTGTTGAGACACTAGATCCAAACATTGATTACTTAACATTTGAATTTCGTTGATATTGATATTTTCTAAAGAATCTATATTACCATATGCATATCGATAAAATTTTAGGCGACTAACTAGTTTTCTAGAATTTATCGATAAAAGCTGCAAAGCAGAATTTTTAATACTAACATCTGCACTACTTAATAATTCCGTACAGCTATCAACAGCTCCTATAATCCCAGCAAAATCATGACATAATTTTGATGCCAACAACTCGGAAAATAACAACTGATTTTTCATAGATGGAAACCACTTTAATATGTAATAGTTAAGGTTGTTTTGGGATTTTTTTTATAATATTGAGAGCATTCAATAAACTTCGTCAATAGCTTGAGCAATATTAATCAAATGGTTGTCTTAAAGCAATAGCTAAAGATACCGTACCATCATCCAAATAATCCAATTCTCCGCCTATAGGAATACCATTTGCAAGTCGAGAAATTTTAAGGTTACAATTCCTGAAATATTCAGTGATAAAATATGCGGTGGTTTGTCCTTCTAGAGTTGCGTTTGTCGCAATAATAAGTTCAGTAACCCCATGATTCATGCATCTGTCTAATAATTGTGGTAACCTTAGAGAATCTGGAGTTTTTCCCATGCTGGCAGACAATGCTCCACCCAACACATGGTATTTTCCATTAAAATTTCCACTTCGCTCAATAGCCCATAATTCAGCTACAGTTTCTACTATAGCAATGATGCTTTTATCTCTATCTGAAGTAGCACAAATTTGACAAATATTATGAGAATCAATATTTTGACAAATCTCACATATTTGAATTTTACTAGCTGCAAGAGCTAGACCTTCCATTAAATTCTTTAATCTTACTTCTTTTTCCTGTAATAAATGTAATACTATAGCTAAACCCCTATAAAACGGTTATAACATGTACTTTTCAAACAGAGTGTCTACGTCACAGCGATATTTCCTTCTTCTAGATTTAGCTTGAGCCCATTTTGGTTCAATAGGATTCAAATCAGGAGAATAAGGCGGTAAGTACTCCAATATATGACCAGCTTTTTCTATCATAGTTTTTAAATACGGACTTTTATGGAAACTTGCATTGTCTGTCACAACCACGGAATTATTAGGTAATTTCGGTATTAAATCTTGTTCTACCCAGCTGTTAAAAATAACTGTATTAACATTGCCGTCAAAAATTGACACGGTTAGCAGCGATTTACCTACTAATGCCCCTATAACATTAGTTCTTTTTGACGGATGCCAATCATGAACACCATAACACCTCTTGCCTTTTGCCGAATATCCGTGAGTTCTAGGCGCGCTATGGACAAACCCGCTCTCATCGGTAAAGACAATAACTTTTTCCTCTGCCTCGTACTTTTTTATCTTATTCTGAAATTCTAACCTCTCTTCTTCTTTTGCCTTCGGATGTTTTAAAGCTTTTTTTATACGTAATGTTCAACTTCTTTAATGCTTTTTGTATTCCAGATTTACTCACTCCTAACCGCTCAGCTCTTTCATATTGATACGCGTCACTATATTGCACCACGTCTTCTCTCAATTTATCAATCGGTATTTTTTTCGAAGCTCTATTCCTATTCTTTAGAGGAGATATTTTTTTAGTCCATACAAATACCGTGTTTTTTCCTACTCCAAAACGTTTTGATATTGATTCAAAACTCATCTTCTCTTTTTCTTTGATAGCCAGTACTTTCTTTCTAAAATCTATCGAATATGTCATAACAATTATTTTAATTATACCCTTTGATTATAACCGTTTTATAGAGGTTTAGCTATATCCTTCTACTTGAACGCTGCCCAAGTCCTGGTAATTTTGAAAAAAGGTATATTAACTGCTCTACCTCATTTGTTTTACGCATATACTTTTTAATCAACCATAATTAGAAAGGCATCTTGAATCCCGGCGGCAAACTTAAGCCACCGAAGGTATTTGACAACGAATCTTGCGACTCACTGTCAAACTTTTGTTTAGCATCATTAAAAGCAGCGACTACCAGATCTTCTAACATCTCTTTTTCTTCTACTTTAGTAAGAGATTCATCAATACGTACCATTAAGCATTCTCCACGCCCGTTGATCTTGATCGCTACCAGCCCTCCACCGGATTTTCCTTCATACTCTTTACCAGCCATCTGCTCTTGCATTTCCTGCATTTTCTTTTGCATAGTTTGCGCTTGTTTTACAAATTGATTTAAATTAACCATAAATTATCTACCCTGCTTTATTTGAACGAATTTAGTAATATGTCTGTAATCTCAACTGATCTAAAATGGCTAGTAATTAACTTCCACTCACGACCTAATTTTATTTCATTGATTAATTGATCTCTTAGTGTCAATATTTCGGGTTGTATAGTAATACCAACATCCCACTGTTTCCCTGTCCATGCAAATAGTAATTGACTAATATGACTTAGTAAACCATGTTTCACACTAGACCTCCTCACAAACTCTACTTCTGCGGATGATTTGTACGTCGATCCAGTACTCGAATCCTCACGCACCCTAAAGTGCGTTCCGGTTCTCCGTTCCGTGTCTCCTTCAAATCCTCTCTCAGAAGCGAATTTGTGAGGAGGTCTACTTTTTATTGCTATCTCAAACTTTAGATCATCAAAACACTTAATTTCCGCTTGATTTAATAAAAAATAATAAATTTCTATTTCATTCTGTCCATATAGAAATACCAAAAAATCTGTTATTCTATAATTAGTGGTTTTTTGTTCAGCGCCTGGGTAAACCTTCCTGACTGACCAAATCTTCAGCCTTAGGTAAAGTTTGAGCGTAAATTGCCTTAATTATTAACATCTCAGTAGTAATGAGTAAATTATGTGCTGATCTTATATCTTGCAACCCATTGTTAAATATCTGCCACAGAATGGTAAGTTGAGATAAACTAACATCGGCTAATATATTGCTGATGTCTTGCTGGTAGGACTCATACAAAGGGCTGGAATAATGCTTGAGCATTTTTTGCTTACAACAATAAGCAATTAAATCACTGATTGATGCAATTAATTTTTCTAAATCCATGGATTTATTATACAAATACTCTACTAATTGTAATGCCCCACCTAAATCATGCAGCAAAATTTTTTGCAAAATCTCAATTATACTATGCGTAGTTACTAACCCCAACATCTGATTGATCATTGCAGCATCAATTGGCTGGTGCTGTTTGCCATCAGATAAATTTGCTGCCTGATCTAATATAGTAATAGCATCCCTAGCAGAGCCTTCTGCCAAATGCGCTATTGTATTTACTGCATCCTGCGATAAATATAAATTTTCCTGTTTTACAATTTGTTGTAGCAGCTGTTGTATTTCATTAAAAGTAAATCGACGTAAATCATATCTCTGACATCTTGAGATAATCGTAAGTGGAATTTTTTGCACTTCAGTAGTAGCAAAAATAAAAATAACATGTGCTGGAGGTTCTTCTAATGTCTTAAGCAAAGCACTGAATGCACTCTTAGACAGCATATGCACTTCATCAATAATAAATACTTTATACTTGGCAAGTAGAGGTTTGTATTCACTACTACTTATTATTTCTCGTATATCATCAACACTTGTTCTGCTTGCAGCATCAATCTCGATAATATCTGGGTGCGTATTATTTAAAAATCCTTGACAATTCTGGCAACAACCACAAGGTACTACCTGCTCTTGTTCCACCATTTGAGCAGTACAGTTAATTGTTTTAGCAATAATGCGTGCTGAGCTGGTTTTACCTACTCCTCTAATCCCCGTCAGTAAATAGCTTTGAGCAAGGCGATTATGTTGGATGGCATAACTTAAAATTTTAGTTAATGCATCTTGAGCAAGAAGTTCGGTAAATTTTGTTGGTCGATATTTTTTGGCAAGAGAAATGTATGATGTAGATGTAATCATAAGATTTATAGTAACGCTAGCAGCGACCCACTAATTTTATTTTGGCTGCTTTCTTTCGAACCTGACCACCTGAATAAAGTTCATGCCCGCCACTAGCAAATCAAAAATAGTCATTTTATGTTTAACAAGCAAGCGCAAACTGATAAATAATTGAATGTTATTAAGTATAAAGCTAAACAAGGGGCTGTCTACTAAATTAGACCTCTTGCAAACTATATCTGGTTTATAATTTTGTTGTCAAAATTTGACTCAAGTCGCAGCATCAAAAAAAGTCACTACCTTTATATTTTAAAAATTGTTACTTTTGCAATAATTTATGTGCTACGATAAACTTATAATTTTAATTAAGCTGAGATTTATTTATAATGAACTTTATTAGACCTCTTTCGAAACTGGACTAAATATGTTATAAAGTCGAATTTACTTAATTTAGAACTATATGAGATATAAAAATTTAAGCATTTTATCGGAAGAGCATTTTAGAAGATTAACAGGGGTAAGAAATAGTACATTTGAAAAGATGGTAGGGATTTTAAAGACAGAGAAACAAATAAATAGGAGGTACCAAGGTGGCAGAAGAGCTAGTCTTAGTATGGAAGACAGCCTATTAATGACACTTGAATATTTAAGGGAATACCGTACCTATTTTCATATAGCTAAGAATTATGGAGTTAGCGAAAGCAGTGCATTTAAAACAATTCGTTTTGTTGAAGACACTCTAATAAAACATCCGGATTTTGCTCTTCCAGGTAAGAAGGCTCTAGTTAAAAGCGGTATGGAGTATGAATTAGTTTTAATAGATGCTACAGAAAGCCCTATAGAGCGACCCCAAAAAAACAGAAATACTATTACTCAGGTAAAAAGAAAAGACATACGTTAAAGACTCAAATAGTAGTAGATAAGAAAAGCAAACGAGTCATATGCACTTCTTTTTCCAATGGTAAGCGTCATGATTTTAAATTATTTAAAGAATCAAGAACCCTTATACTGCCTGAGGTTAAAGTGATTACTGATACTGGTTATCAAGGCTTACAGAAGATTCATACAAATTCTGAGCTACCAAAGAAAAAGAGTAAAAAGAATGCTTTAACTAAAGAAGATAAGAAAAATAATAGAAGTTTAGCAAGTGACAGAGTATTAAATGAAAATGTTATCGGTATGTTAAAGCGTTTTAAAATAATTGCTGATAAATATCGAAATAGACGCAAAAGATTTGGTCTTAGGTTCAATTTAATTGCTGGTTTATATAATTGGGAGCTTGGTAAATGAGTTTCGAAAGAGGTCTATTTTAGAATATATATTAGTTTATCAAGAATTTTTAGGATTTGCTGCCGCTGCATTAGGCACAATTTCTTTTTTACCGCAAGTTATCAAAATATGGAAATCTCATTCTGTACAAGATATCTCATTCACAATGTATATAATTTATTGGATTAGTCTAATATTATGGTTGAGCTACGGAATAATCATAAAATCAATACCTCTCATTGCAGCTGAGTTATCAACTCTCATTTTGGTTTCTACCATTCTGATAATGAAGTACTTATGGAAGTAAATTACGGAAAATAATACCCTTTCACTGCCAACTATTCTTTATAGCCGTAGTTATACGAATAAAATCCATCACCACCTCCGTAAGTTCTTGATAATTTTCAGTATTAGTCAACAAACCTTCTTTGTTAAATTTATCATATGCTTTTGAAATGCTAATTTTTTTAGGCAACACAATCACACCAATATTACTCAACATCATTTGCAAAGGGACAAGACCTCGCCCACCACCTAAACCGCCAGGAGAAGCAGAAGCTAGAGCCACTATTTTATTGTTGTAAACTCTATTAGCAGGTTCATTTTCTTCGTTACTCCTAGATACCCAATCCAAAGTATTTTTTAACAATGGTGGGATCGAACTATTATATTCTGGTGAAGCAATAAAAATTCCATCATGATCAGCAAATATTTTCTTGAGTGCAATAGCTTTTTTAGGTAAGCCTTGCTGCGATTCCAGATCGCCGTCATAAATTGGTAAAGGATAATCTTTTAAATTAATAAAGGTTACATCAGCTCCTGCGGCCTTAGCAATTTCAAAGGCGCTGTATGCAAGCATTTTATTTACAGAATCTTTGCGAGCACTTCCTGCTAGGAATAGTAGTTTAGGTTTATTTTGCATATGAGCTATCGTATTTTTAGCATTATTTGTCTTTAATTTTTCTGTAGCCAAGGTAATATTAGGAAAAGTTAGAATTAGTAGTAAAAACATTAAGTTGATAATTTTCATAATGATAAACCTTTGATACTTACAATTATAATATT
Source organism: Candidatus Trichorickettsia mobilis (assembly GCF_963422225.1). Taxonomy (NCBI): domain Bacteria; kingdom Pseudomonadati; phylum Pseudomonadota; class Alphaproteobacteria; order Rickettsiales; family Rickettsiaceae; genus Candidatus Trichorickettsia; species Candidatus Trichorickettsia mobilis. The sequence goes on along the minus strand of NZ_OY728607.1, from coordinate 1,508,175 downwards.
CTATTTTTAGTCTTACTCCAGAAAAAGAAGATTTTGAACTTATAATCTGATTGTAACTGAGATATAGATATCGATTAATATTCATAATTCACAACTACTATAATTTTATAAAATTTATTTGCTCCATTATCCTCAACCTTTTTTAAATCAGAGCTAGGTTCTGTGAAGAAATCCGATAATAAATATGACGTAATTGTCGTAGGAGCTGGTGCCGCCGGTTTAATGGCAGCAATTTATGCCGGCCAAAGAGGTAAGCGAACATTAATTATCGAACATACCAACAAAATTGGTGAAAAAATAAGGATATCCGGTGGCGGTAGATGCAATTTTACTAACTTGCACACCAGTAGTAACAATTTTATTTGTCAAAATCCTCATTTTATTAAATCTGCCCTAGCAAGCTATACTCAATACGACTTTATCAATTTGGTTAAATCTTATAATATCGCCTATCATGAAAAAACTTTAGGACAATTATTTTGTGATGGCTCCTCAAAACAAATCATTGAGATGTTGTTAGATCTATGCAAAAAATATCAAGTTGATATAAAATTAGCCTGCAATATCATAGATGTTTTTAAAAGCGATTATTTTACAATAGATAGCGATCATGGTGTTTTTGTAAGTAACGCTCTGATCATCGCTACTGGTGGATTATCAATTCCCAAAATAGGGGCTAGTGATTTTGGTTATCGCATAGCTGAGAAATTTGGACTAAAACTTATTCCAAGCAAACCAGCTCTAGTGCCGCTAATAGTTGCAGAAAAACAAAGAGAATTATTTATAAAATTGAGCGGGATTTCAAATCATTCAGTAGTAACTTATAAAAACACTAGTTTTACTGAAAATATTTTGTTTACCCATAAAGGCCTAAGTGGGCCAGCGATTTTACAAATTTCATCATATTTAGAGCAACTAACAGACGAAGAAATTTTTATTAATTTACTACCAGATTTTGATCTAGAACAAGCATTGATCAAAGATAAAAACAATAAACAAACTCTCACTAATTATCTAAAAAACCATCTCACAAACCGTCTGGTTGATAATTTAGCTTTATCAAATACTAATTTTAATAAAGCTATTACTGATCTTAAGAAGGAGCAATTATTATTTATTGCAAAATCATTACATAATTTTCAAGTGCCAATAAGTGATAGTGAAGGCTACCAAAAAGCCGAAGTTACTTCTGGAGGGATTGATACTAATGAATTATCCTCAAAAACTATGGAATCCATTAAAGTTCCCAACTTATTTTTCATAGGAGAAGTAGTCGACGTAACTGGCTGGCTTGGTGGCTATAATTTTCAATGGGCATGGTCATCAGGCTTTGCTGCTGGAAGCCACATTAACTTAACTGACTGATAACTGCATTATTTGGCTATCAAATATCTCAGCGGACGGGGTTACACAGCTCTTAAAATCGAACATTAGTTGACATTCTCATGCCGTCATTGCGGGAAGTGGCAAGCTCTTGATGCAATCTAGGAATCAGCCCAAAGTGCTGATAAAGACTGGATTGCTTCGATTTTTAACAAAATCTATGACGACTTTTTCTAAAAACAGTAAACACTCTACCAGCTAAGATGAGAAAAAAAACTAGATCCCTACTTGAGCCGTGAGTGAGTGTTTACGGATTAAAAAATCGTCATTGCGAGGAGTGAAACGACGAAGCAATCCAGTTGAAATCAATGTTTTTTAGCTATTTTCTGGATTGCCTCGTCGTTCCACTCCTCAGCTCAGACGGTGGTTATAGCTTTGTAAGGCGCTGACTTGCGTTCAATCATAAAAACCTGTGAACGCTTACAATCGTGATGACATCGGTGTTTTTAATTCAACTTCGGACAGTCATGATTATGGACAAGGATTTTGAAAGAGTGAAATAGAATTCTCTAGATTTCGCAAACATTTCTACCTGAAACGGGTCACTAATAATAAAAGCATCAATTTTCAAATGACTTAAATCTTACTTAACCCGAAACTCATTTATTATCTATTTAAGTTGAAGATTAATAGCAGAAAGCTTACCTCTATTATCTTCTGTATCAAAACCTATACGTTGACCTTCATCAAGACTACGAATTCCAGCAGCTTCCACAGCTGATATATGTACAAACACATCCTTGCTGCCGTCTTCTGGCTGAATAAATCCAAAACCTTTTGCTGCGTTAAACCACTTAACGTTACCTACTTTTTTAGCTGTACTCATAAAAAACCTTTTAAATATTGAGGGAATTATTGTTCTTAGTTTGGTAATCTAAGATCATAAGCAGAAACTAAAGCAAATAATCAATTTAAACAAGTTTTTTTTACGCTGTCACTACCAAATAAGTTAATATTAAACTAATAACAATTTATAATTGAAGACAAGCTTATGTTGCAACCCAATTTCCATTGGCACTTTGTGCATATATTTCAATAATGTAGCCAATATTTGCTAAACTTGTGGTGATTTCTTGAATATCAGCAGTAGCTTGTTGCTCTGCATCACTATATATTATACAAATTCTAATAAATTTTAAAATATTATGATCCTCAATTTGAGCACCCAAGATTGCAGAAAATTGGCTAGCTACTGGCTCAACCAAGATCAATACCGTAGCCTGATTTGGATTTACAAATTCATCCGTGATATAAACTGGTTGCAAGTGGGGCAATGGATCAAGTTTACTACCGTGCGGGATAAATTGTTTTTGTGAGTAAGTCCATAATAATTTGTTTAAATGTTCTTGCCGCTCAAGATTAGGCATCAGCACCACTACTTTCAAATTGCTGTGGTAACATTTTTCCACTAAGATGCACACTGTTTTTTCAATTGCATTATGCATAGTGTGATACACGCTACATTGTGCCATAGTAACCTGGTTTAATTAAAAAATATGTTAAAATGTAGTTATGTCGTACTAATTTTCAACAATGAAAATAATATTCAAAAATTAGTACATTCATTACAAAGTATTGTCGGTAATTTTCGTCGTGAATTTATTTTTATTGATGACGGCTCAACTGATAATTCACTAAAAATATTAAAACAAAGTATAGCTACATTACCAAAAACAACAATTATTTCACAGCAAAATATTGGTCCAGCTCTCAGTCTTAATAAAGCGATTAATTTAGTCGATGGTGATTATGTACATTTTGTACAAGGTTTCGAGATTTTGCAACCTGAATCGACTATCAAATTAATCAATTGTTGTGAAACAATGACGGCATCCGTCGCAATTGGGCGGAGCAGCACTAGTTTCTCAGAGACGAAATCTTCTAATAGACCTTCTTACATACAAGTCAGAACTTGTCCAATCAAAGAAATTTTAGAGCATAGTCCGCAAGCCTCACGTAATGTAGGATTGTCAGCTTCTTTAGTTAGACTTAAGCTACTAGAACAGATTAATGGAGCAGATGATCTAGTATATAATTGCAATATGTCTTTGTCACTTAGATGTGCGCAATATAGTAAATTTGCTTTTATTGATGAAGTGATCTCAATTACAGAAAATATTACTAAGTCCGAAGCCCAGTTGATGTTTGAAACTTACAATAATTTACGAGCAATTTTAAATTTTGTTCAAACTAATCCAGAATTTTGCCAAAGTTATAAATCTAGTTTACTTCTAGCCTTAAGCAATGAACTTAAAACTATACAAGCTAAGTGTAGTTACTACCTAAAGTATTTATTATCAAAATGGTTCAATAATGCTAATTTAGAACAAATTATAAATTATTACGAACAGGAATTAGCAAAATTATTATAAAAAACTTTATTACCTTCTCTTGAACTAAATTAAATTAAACATATATAGGTTAGTACATCAATAATATGGAGGTTCAAAATGAATTTTAAGCCACTACATGACAGAATTGCAATTGAAGCAACCCTGCAAGAAGAAAAAACCGCTGGCGGTATCATTATCCCTGATACTGCTAAGGAAAAACCAATGCGCGGTAAAGTAATAGCTGTTGGTAAAGGTACAAGAAGAGAAAACGGTACTGTCGATCCACTGGAAGTGAAAGTTGGAGATCAAGTACTATATGGCAAATGGGCTGGTACTGAAGTAGAAATTGACGGTAAAAAACTGATGATCATGAAAGAATCAGATATAATGGGCATTATTGGTTAAATTTCATTAAGGAGAATTGAGTATGAGTGGAAAAAAAATTATATACAATACTAAAGCGCGCGAAGAAATGTTACGTGGTGTAGATATTTTAGCAGACACTGTAAAGGTAACTTTAGGACCAAAAGGTCGCAATGTCGCTATAGAACAGTCCTTTGGCGCACCAAAAATTACTAAAGATGGCGTTACTGTTGCTAAAGCAATTGAGCTCAAAGATAAAGCTCAAAATCTTGGAGCGCAATTGATGAGATCGGTTGCCAGTAAAACTGCTGATGTAGCTGGAGACGGCACTACTACTGCTACAGTATTAGCTCAGGCGATAGCTAGAGAAGGCCATAAAGCAGTTGCCGCCGGCTTCAATCCTATGGATTTAAAGCGTGGCATTGATCTAGCAACTCACGCTGTCATTGAAGATATAAAGAAAGCCAGTAAAAAAATCAGTAGCCAGGAAGAAATAGCCCAAGTTGGCACTATTTCTTCTAATGGTGACAAGGAAATTGGTGAACAAATTGCCAAAGCCATGGAAAAAGTAGGAAAAGAAGGAGTTATTACTGTCGAAGAAGCAAAAAACTTTGGCTTTGAAGTTGAAGTAGTAGAAGGAATGATGTTTGACCGAGGCTATCTATCGCCATATTTTGTCACTAATGCAGAAAAAATGATTGCCGAGCTAGAAAATCCTTGCATTTTATTATTTGAGAAAAAATTATCAGGTCTACAACCAATGTTACCGGTACTTGAATCAGTAGTACAATCAGGTCGTCCGCTGCTAGTAATCGCAGAAGATGTTGAAGGAGAAGCTTTAGCAACATTAGTAGTTAATAAATTACGTGGTGGTTTAAAAGTTGCTGCGGTAAAAGCACCAGGTTTTGGTGATAGAAGAAAAGCAATGCTTGACGATATTGCCGTGCTCACCGGTGGTCAGGTAATTAGTGAAGATCTGGGGATGAAACTTGAGAATATCAATATCAAGATGCTTGGTACTGCTAAAAAAGTTACTATTTCCAAAGAAAATACTGTGATTATTGATGGAGCTGGTAATAAGGCTGACATTGAAGCTCGTTGTTCACAAATACGTAACCAAGCAGAAGAATCCACTTCCGATTATGATAAAGAAAAATTACAGGAACGTCTGGCAAAACTTGCTGGTGGCATTGCCGTATTAAAAGTCGGTGGTGCAACTGAAGTTGAAGTTAAAGAAAGAAAAGATCGAGTAGAAGATGCATTAAATGCTACTAGAGCTGCAGTCGAAGAAGGCGTTGTTGCTGGTGGTGGTGTCACTTTATTTTATGCTGCTAAAGTACTGGATACCCTAAAAGGTGCAAATGACGATCAACAAGCTGGTATTAATATAGTAAAGAAAGCATTACAGGCTCCTGTAAGACAAATTGCTGAAAATGCTGGTGTCGATGGTGCTATCGTCATTGGAAAATTAAGCGAAAGTAAGGACAAGCATTTCGGTTTTAATGCTCAGGACATGACTTATACTGATATGCTTAAGGCAGGAATCATTGATCCGACTAAAGTAGTGCGTACAGCTTTACAAGATGCAGCATCCGTTGCTTCATTAATTATTACTACTGAAGCACTAATTATCGATGAACCATCTGATAAAGATGAATCATCTATGCCTGGAGGCCGTGGTGGTATGGGTGGTATGGGCGGCGGTATGGACTTCTAAGAAAAGTCGTATTTTAGCCTAAACTGTTCAACAAACTATCTAAGTCAAGTTTAATAGTTAATAGCCATTGTATAGGTTCAGCTATTCTGGAACCAAGTTGCTGAACCTATACAATCTCGAGTACAGGATGTCATCCTACACAAAAAATCATCCCGAACTTGTTTCGGTATCTTATCAGGACTTCATAAGCTCCTGAAATAAATTCGGGATGCATTGTGTATGTGTTTGGGATAAACCTAGACCTCTCACAAACTCAAGAATTTGATCGTTATTTACCACATATAGCAAAGAGCGTTAAGGTAGTGACTTTAAATTTAAAGGCGAGCAGCTCCGCGTACATTAGTTTGTTTCGCACAACTGAGACCAGCAAAATTTGATGTTACTACCTTAACGCTCGAAGCTATACTATTACTATTAGGTACTCAAATAATGAATTTACCATAGGTTGGACTTCCTCTTCTCCCCATTCAAAAATCTATAGAATCAAAGATCTAATTTTATCTTATATACTTTTTTATCAAGACATAATTTGATTTTATTACTAATAACTAATATAATCCTTCCTTGCCATTAGTTACTATTTTGAAAATGGAGTATAAAATCTATGCAATTATTGTCTGAACGTCTAAAAGTAATTAAACCATCGCCTACTTTGGCAGTTGCCCAAAGAGCCGCTGAATTAAAAACACAGGGAATAGACATTATTTCTTTAGGAGCAGGAGAACCAGACTTTGATACACCTGAAAATATCAAAGACGCTGCTATTGACGGCATACGTCGCGGGGTGACCAAATATACTAATGTTGATGGTATGCCACTGTTAAAACAGGCCGTACAAGGTAAATTTAAACGAGAAAATAATATAGATTATCAATTAGATGAAATTATCGTGGGTAATGGAGGTAAACAAGTTATATATAACTTGTTTATGGCTTCACTAAATGATGGGGATGAAGTAATTATTCCCGCCCCTTATTGGGTATCTTATCCTGATATGACATTATTAGCTGGTGGAGTGCCGGTATTTGTTAAATGTGAAATGCAGAGTGACTTTAAGTTAACACCAACCGCATTTGAGCGCGCCATTACTGCAAAAACCAAATGGGTAATAATTAATTCCCCTAGTAATCCTACTGGTGCTACATATTCGCATGATGAGCTAGCTCAACTTGCAGAAGTGGTACGCAAATATCCACATATATATGTGATGTCTGATGATATATACGAGCATGTAGTATTTGATGATTTTAAATTTTTTACCTTTGCTCAGGTAGCGCCTGACTTAAAAGATAGAATATTTATTGTAAATGGAGTATCAAAATCCTATTCTATGACCGGTTGGCGAATAGGTTATGGTGCTGGCGACAAGCGATTGATTAAAGCTATGACTATTCTCCAATCACAAAGCACCTCAAATCCATCTTCTATCAGTCAAATAGCTGCTATCGAAGCATTAAATGGTAAGCAAGATTTTATCAAAGTCAATGCTTTGGGATTTCAGCAAAAACGTGACTTAGCACTATCCATTTTCAAACGAACAAAAGGTTTAACTTGTTATAAACCTGAGGGCGCTTTTTATTTATTTCCAGATTGCAAAGCTTTGTTTGGATTACGTGATCCAAGAGGCAAAGTAATTAATAACAGCAACGATCTAGGACAATATTTACTGGAAGATGCAAATGTTGCAGTAGTGCCTGGCATTGCTTTTGGGCTCGATGGCTATTTTAGAATTTCGTATGCAACCTCACTAGATACAATTGAGACAGCATTAGAACGAATAGAAACTGCTTGCAATAAACTACTGTGACTAAAAAATTTCTAAAATCGTTGCTAAAAAGAAATGAGGTTATTTTTCGACTATTATCAACCATAATATATTGGTATTTAAAAATAGTATATGCTACTGCAAAGTGCCACTTTATTTGGCCAGATAATTATGGTAAAGAACAATTTTTATCAGAACGTAAAGTAATTTTTGCCATGTGGCATAACAGACTTGCTTTTGGTCCACAAATTTTTTGTGGGCAAAAAAATACTTTAGCACTAGTATCATCTCATGCTGATGGTAAAATTATTAGTAGAGTTATCAATAAATTTGGTTTTGGAATTATCGAAGGATCTACTAATCGTAATCCTGTTGGTGCATTGAAGAACATTATTCAAAAATTATCATCTGGAGCAAATATAGTAATTACTCCAGATGGACCTCGTGGCCCTATATACAAAATTAATAGTAATATTACGACCATTGCCAAAAAATATAATGCAAAATTAATACCTGTATCCTGCGAAGCAACTAAATATTTTTTGTTAAAAAGTTGGGATCAACTGATAATGCCTTTACCATTCAGTGATATCAAAGTGATCATTGGCAAACCATTACAATTGTTAGATATACAAGAACAAAATGATGGTAATTTACAACAAATTTTAATGGAACTTGGTAATTAAGCTAACCAACTTTTTTTATTTGTATGGAAATAAAGGCACGTCAGATCAGTATACCTCTACGACTTATAAAGATATTTCGCCACTGTCATTGCGAGGAGATTTAATCGACAAAACAATCCAGGAATCAGCCCAAATAGCTGATAAAGACTAGATTGCCCACGCGAACTTGACGTTCGCTCGCAATGACACTTTTGCTAGAATCCGTGAACAACGCTCACCTAAGATTTTGCTCCCATGTCTCTTTTGTTAAGAATGATCTTCTAATATTATTAACTCATCATAACCAGATAATGGTTCAAACTGCCTTGTAAACACCACTCCAGCAATGCTACCTATAATTATCTCACCAGTAGTTCGTATTATATTTTCTTCTAACAAATGCCCTCCTGATATTTGTCCATTTTCGTCAGATACGGCAATATGTAAATGCATCTTACCGCTCTTATCTAATGTACCGACTAAAGACATTATTTCATATTTTCCTGACTTTTTATCACCATCTTTTTTACCGGCAAATCGTATATTAACTGACTTAAGACTGCCAACAGCAGTTAAAATGCAACCAGCTTTTATATCATTATTTATTACAAAGCTTACTATTTCTTTTTTTAAATCTTTTCCTGGAAGCAAACGTAACACATGTACTTCTAAAGCATGAGCAAGATTAGTTACCTTTGAAGACACTAAATTTCTCATTGAATTTAGATTCTGTGAACAAATTTTTACAAGAATAATACTTAAAAAGGTGAAATAGCATCTATGATTTGAGATCCTACTCTTGGTTGCTGTACATCACTAACTACCCCACGACCACCATAAGAGATACGAGCCTCAGCAACTTGATCAGAATTAATAGAGTTAGTAGAACTAATATCCTTTGGTCTAATAATACCAGCAACTTTTATTTCTCTAAGTTCGTAATTTACTCGTATTTCCTGGTGACCTTGTATTACTAAATTACCGTTCGGTAATACTCTAGTAACTAATGCAGCAATCTCAGTACTAATATTTTCTTGGCGAGCGATATTACCACTACCCTTGTGACTACGAGTAGTATTAGTACTTAGCAATGACGCAGGGTCTGCGTTTCTGGAAATTGTATGAGCCAAAGCTCTTTCTTTGCCAAACAAGCTAGGAATACCCATTGTATCAGAGCCATCACGACTCTGGTTAGTAGTATTATTAAGTTTTGCGCTATCCTTAATTAATACCACTACTTTTACAATATCACCAATACGCCATGCACGATTATCTCTAAAAAAAGTTATAGAACCTGGCTGCCATAAAGAATTAGTTTTTCTCATGTAACTTCTTTGTTGCTCCAGCTTAACTTGGTCTATATCGTCCGCTTCTTCATCAGCTGTTGGTAGCGCTACCTGAGCAAGCTCAGGGCTACGCCCTACTCGCTTTAATTTATCCATGGTTTCAGTACAGCTACTCAATAAAAACAATAGTAATATCGAGATTAGCCCTTTGATATAACTTAACTCAATTAAGGATTTCATTGCCAAACAACCTTTTTTATACTCAAGTATTTTGCGTAATTTTGTATTTGTCTTACACATTTTTTAACTATTAAATCTCTTTTACAACTCAACTATGAGAGAGGTAGGGAGAGGACGGGTGCGTAAGTTTACACTAGACCTCACACACACTCTTCGTTCTTACGGATGATTTGTACCTTGGTGTGGCGCAAGAAAAACAAACCAAAATACACTAGAACCAAGCTGCCATATCTTCTGCAAATCCTCTCTTTGACGCGGTTTGTGAGCGAGGTCTATTACATTATGTGACGCAGGCTTACATAGATTTTTTTGAATATTTGAATAGCAGAGCTGATCCCATGTACAAATTATCCGCAAAAGTTAGAGTTTTGGAAAAAGCCTATTGCCTTATTCATCATGCCACCCCACCTGCACTGTATTCTTACTAATTATTTGACCAAGCAATACTATCCCTGTATCTTCATTTTTTACCTTGATCATATCACCTATAGCACCTGTGCCAAGAGCTGTCCCAGAAGTCTTAAGTTTTATCCGTTCAGAACTATAGATAATATTTACAGGATCATTCTGCTTGATTACTGGTGGACGTATTAATTCATTATTTTTAAATAGCATTCCCGCAGTAAAGTTCTTTTTTGTCTGCTTACCTATTATATCATTCTCATCCACCAAATATTGCTCTCTAATACGCAATGCTTTGGTTTTAACTAAAGTAACATCACCTGCTGCAATAATTTCTCCTGCTTTAATAAATCTTGAAGCAAAAGGCATTTCTATGAAAGTTTCGTATCTACCAAATACTTCATCAGTAGAGTCATTATGATACTGTATTTTAGCTTTAAAAGTTGCATAGCTAGGATCAAATCTTACTAAAGATATATTGTCAATTTCTGATTGCCTACGCCTAAAATTCTCTACTCTATCTTTTGATTCATATTGCACTTCAATCAACAGCTGGTTGTTACCAAGTTTCTCATAGATTAAATCTTCTATCTTAGCATCAAACGGATCATCCGCAGCAAAACATGGTGAAAATAAAAATATTAATAATAATATTAAAACTTGCTTTAAAGCAATACTGCTTAATAAATTTGAAAAAGCTCCAACCAATGAATATCTACTCACATGCAAACATTAAGTCTAGTCTGATTCTCAAATACCAACATTAATAACCTTGAAATATTTTGTGAATTACCCCTAGACCTCTTAGATAAACTATCCTGGTTAGTAATTTTGTCGTCAAAACTTGATCCAGTTCCAGCTTATGCAAGAGGTCTATTACATTATCTTTTAATATACTGGCTATACATTGTTTAAACGAACCTTTCTTGAGCTCCGTATAAAAAATTTTACCTTATGGGTAATCTTAATACATTTATACCACATTAAAATTAACTTTTGATGTTATTTACTTCTTTCTCTAGCTCATCCGCCACTTTAATAAAACGTACCCCCAGCTCATAAGCCCGTTGCGCAGCCACTAATTTTGTCAGCATTTCTACAGTCGAGACATTCGACATCTCTAATTTATTTTGTAAGAACCTATTATTTTGGTCAGCAACTTCAAGTGCATCACCGGATCCATCAGTCTCAACCAATGTATTACTTCCTTTTGCTTCCAAACCCTTTTCATTTGGAAAAGTCCAAAGCTGAATTCGTCCAATTTCATTTTGTGCATTTGTTGCAGGATCAGTATAACTTACGGTACCATCTTTAGCAATAGTAACCAATTCAGGCCCTATACCATTAGGAATAGTTATACCGTCTAATAATGGCTCTCCTCTAATAGTAACAATTTGTCCAGTATCTGGATCTATCTTAAATGAACCATCTCTGGTAAACCCTCGGCCATTAGGAAAAGTTGGAATGTTAATTGCAAAATACCCGGCTCCTGCAATAGCAATATCCAACGGCTGGTTAGTTGTTTTGAATGCTCCTTGAGTTAAAATACGATGTATACCGGCAATACTAGCCCCAGAACCTATTTGTGCTCCAACTGGACGTTTACCGGCATCAGCATTTTCCTGTATTCCAGCTCTTTTCAAAGTGTTATAAAAACCATCTTCTGTATCTACTTCAGAAGCCTTGAATCCGGTAGTATTAGCATTTGCAACATTGTTTGCTAATACCTCAATCCTAGTTCTTTCAACTTCTACGGCTGCTGCAGCAGCATTCAAGGCAGCTATGGTCATAATTCAGACTCCTTTACAAATTATAATTCACAATACAATAGAGGCTACTTCATCATCGAATTCATGACAAATTCTCAAGATAAAACAAAACCATTAAATAAAAACTAAAATTTTTACTTATCGAAAAAGTTCATACACACACGAAATCTAGACTTCTGTGAACATTTCATTTCGATAATAAACCTCTCTCACGATTGAGTTTGCAGGAGGTTAATGTTTTAACAAACTGTGTTAAACCGCTATTCCTCTCTTAAACTTATATACAAAACTTCAGCATAAGCCTCGTAAAACCTAAAACTGTACAAATAAAATATTCTAGAAAAGCACCTATTGACAACAAAACAACTGCTTTTTTTTTCTTTTTTCAGTTGATTTAGACATTTATATCTATATTTGAAATTTTATTTATTGGATCTTTATTAGTTAATCTATCCATTTCGTTATTCAATATTTTTTCTATCATTTTTAGCATTTTTTTTAATGTCTCCTGCATTTGTTCACATTTGCGCCTCATGTCAGATACGAATCTGACCTCATCCATACTCAGCTTCTCATTAGCTAAACAACTATCTAATCTTAATATAATATTATCCAGTCCTTGTATCAGATCTTGTATATCCTTACGCTGTAAAAGGTCTGTTTCACCTTTTATGAAATTATTATATTGTTTCTGTATTTGTAAAAAATCGTTTCCTATCATTTTTAATGTGTTATTAGCTATAGAATTAATATCTACTCCTAAACACATGTTTTTCACTTCACCTTTTTTCAGCTGATTTTGATCCAAGTAAGGAATAGAAATAGATGTTATTGCTGATGCCATATTATAATTTCCTATAAAATAATTAAATGTTTCTGATGATTTTATTTAGTAATGAACTAACCTAAATATGTTTTTTTATACAGAAATATGTCTATAGCACATAATTGTATTATTATATAATTACTAACACTTCTTAACAAAAAATTTGATCACAACAGAATTTCTTAATTTTAATCTATTTAGCAACTTTAGTTATTACACTTCTCTCTAAATCAGCTAAGCTAGACATCAAATTATTAGTAGCGCCTAACGACCGTTGTAATTCTACCATCTCTGTCATAGCTTTCGTTGAGCTTACATTTGAACTTCTAAGTGCCCCACTAATAATGGTAAAGTCATCAAGCAAGGTATCACGAACCCTAGTGCTGTACAAATTGTTCCCTTCTTTTATCAATTGATTAATATCAGCTATACTAAAGACTCCAATAATACCGATAATGTCATCGTCTGCATAAATACTACCATCTGCTGCAACTCTAACATCCTGAGTATCAACCGGAATTAATACTGGCTGCCCGTCTCTACTAGCAAAAGGCAACCCTGTTGCATTCACTATCATATACTCGCTGTTGATAAATAACCCACCATTTAACGTATATCGATCACCTTGTTCTGTTAGAATTTTAAAATATCCTTCACTTGCGATTGCTAAATCCATTGAACGATTAGTTACTTGCAAGGTACCACGATCACCATTTTTGTATACGCCTTCAGTGTATACAAAAGAATTAGAGCGTTTTGTTGATTGTTTAGTATCAATATTTTTAAATAACACATTATCTGCTTCATACCCAGTAGTATTTGCATTGGCTACATTATTAGCAACTATTGCAAGTTGTGTCTTTCTGGCCATCTGGTTAGATAATGTAATGTAAGTGCTATTACTGGCACAAGTTGAATTGCCATAAAACGACATTACAATAATCACAACAATGTATCTAAATGAGACAATCATCGGCGTTAGCAGAGTTAAACTGTGTATCATAAACTCAATAATAGATTAAAGTTTTACATTCTCAAAAGATTTCAGTAGAGAAAAAATAAATCTACATGTATTTGTATATGATAATGTTTAAAACTGCTACAAATTTCAAACAGATAACTAATCAATAATTTGATCAATATGGCAAAAAGTTTTTTTGATGCACCAGACGAGCCCCTGACTCCAACGGCTACTACTAACCCAGGTGTTGCATCAACCGATAAAACTCAAAGTGATAAAAAAATTAAAAAAATTGCGCTAATTATTATTCCATTATTAATTTGTGCTGTCGCCGGGGCTTATTTTTTCTTCAAAATAGTAAGAAAACCAAAAACATATAGCGATAATAGCAGGGATGCTGCAGCTGTTGCTGATACTGCTGAAGCTATCACTAACAGCTATGTTGCACTAGAACCAATGATAGTTAATTTAGCAGCAAACGAAAAAGGTAAGCCAGTGTATCTAAGATTAACTCTTACATTACGAGTATCCTCTGAAACTGAAACTAAACTAGTGCAAGCAAAAACGCCAATGATTATCGATAATTTTCAAGCTTTCTTAACCGGATTAAGACCAGCTGATCTTAGCGGCACTGGTGGTATACTGCTATTAAAGGAAGAACTAACAAAACGAATTAATAAGATAGTTGCTCCCATGATAATTAAAGATGTATTATTTAAAGAAATGATGATTAACTGAGTTTTAACAAATAGGCTTCCTGTCAAAATATATAGACTTCTTTCGAAACTCAGTTGAAGAGAGAGGATTTGAAGGAGATACGGAACCTCGACCCACAGCGTACTGTTTGGTTTGTTTCGGATTCGAGTACCGGATCTGGTACAAATCATCCACAAAAGTAGAGTTTCAAAAGGAAGTCTATTTAACAAGCAGTGAATTTAAATACAGTTAAAAAAGCGAGAAAAAGCAATTATGTCTAGTGATAACATAGAAAATAATCCTAATATTGATTTAAATCGCGAGCGCGAACCAACTACCCACTCTTTGTTATCTACAGGAGTTAAAGCTGTATTAGATCAAGCATTACAATCATACGAAAGATTACCAATGCTTGAAATTGTGTTTGAAAAATTTTCACAACATCTTGCTACTGCCTTTCGACATTTAACCTCAGAGGCTGTGGATGTAGAAATTGTAAGTTTTGATTCGTTACGATTTGGAGAATATTTTAAAACGATGAAAGCACCGTTACCAATAGTCGTATTTAAGGCTATTGAATGGGAAAATCTTGGATTGCTAATTTTAGATGATAGTCTAGTATTTACTTTTATTGATATTTTACTGGGTGGGAAAAAAAATGCTACTGCTCAAGTAAAACGTGAAGCATCCATAGGATTGACTTCCATTGAGCAAGGGATTGTCAAACAAATCTCTGAAATAGTGCTGACAGAATTAGGACATGCCTTTGAACCGGTTAGTTCCACTACTTTTTCCTTAGAACGATTAGAAACTAATCCTAATTTTGCTACAATTACCAGGCCAGGAGATGCCATTATTGTACTTAAAATTAAAATAGAAATCGAAAATCGTGCAGTCTATATGGATCTAGTGATACCATATAAAACTATTGAACCTATTAAAGAACAGTTGCAACAAGTATTTTTTGGCGATAAATTTGGAAATGATATAGTCTGGGAAGAGATGATATTCAACGCAGTTTATCAGATTGACTTACCTATTGAAGCAGTAATTATTAATAGACCCACTCCTTTGTGTGAAGTTGTTAATTTAAAAATTGGTGATACAATTGTAATTGATCATGTTCAACATGAAGATATATTAGTACGTTCTGGGCATATCGCTTTATTCAAAGGTCAAATTGGTAAAGTTGAAAATAAAGTAGCTGTTAGCATAACCAATATTATTGAAGATTAGACAAAATGTTGTTAGATTTTTTATTGATCATCCTGATTGGAATTTGTATCACCTATTGTTGGGTATTAAATCGTCGTATCCAAGATTTGCAGAATAGTCGTATCGAATTTGCTAGAATGGTTAAAGAACTAAATGTGTCAATTGTAAAAGCTGCTGCTAGCGTTACTGAACTCAATGAATGTGCTACGATGACTAATAAAGAGTTGAAATCTTCTATAGATTCTGCCAACAGCATCTATCAAGAACTGCTAATGCTTAATGAAATTGGTAATAATTTGGCTGATTCTTTAAGCCAACAAATCACAAGCTTACACAATAGCAGTAGAAATTATACTAACAGCAAAGCTTCATCAGATGTACAACAATCTTATTCACAATATGTTGATAATAGCGATGATCCTTTAAAATCAAAATTTACTGATGATGATTTAGCGGAAGAAGTAGATACATCTAATGCCTACGCTAATACCAATACAACATCCAATCAAGCAGATTACGCCAATCAGTTTAAAAAGTTTTTAAACAATATAGTAACTAAAAAAACTGATGATGGAATTACTCTAAATCAATTAAATTATTATGATTCTTTAAGAAGGGTTAGTACAAAAAAATGAAGATTAAATTCTTTTCTCCTATTTTAGTAATATTGATGACTGTCTTATCAGCAAAGCTATGGACATTATTCAATAAAATTGAAGCACATGCTGGTTACACCACAGATACTGCAGCAACTTCTATTCTAGTAGATAATGCATATGCTACTGATAAAAAAACCAATGACACTGAAACTCAACAAGTTTATGATAATTATCTAGATCAGAAACCAGACAATACTCCGCAAAAAAACGAACCCCCAAAAGTAGAAAATGCTAATCAGGAAACCAACAATAAACCGGGAAGCAAAACTGGGAATAAATCAGGAAATAAACCGCCTCCAACGCCACAACCATCGCAACCAGTAGGAACCTCTTTGTTAGAAACACCTAATATTAGTAACGCCGAACTGAAATTATTGAAAGAGCTATCAAAAAGACGTGTGGAACTAAATAAAAATCAAGAAGAGCTAAAAGTTCGTGAACAAGTCCTAAGAGCCACTGAAAATAAAATCGACCAAAAAATGCTTGAACTCAAAGATCTCCAAGCCAAACTTGAAGAAGTGATGAAACAATATGATCAAAAAGAACTTGGTCGGATTATGAGTTTAGTGAAGATTTATGAGAATATGAAACCAAGAGATGCTGCAAAAATATTCAATGAACTTGAAATGCCGGTATTATTGCAGGTTGTTAGTAATATGAAAGAAATTAAAGTCTCTCCAGTTCTTGCTAGCATGGATCCTATGAAAGCACGCGACTTATCTATTGAACTTGCAAAACAAAAAACAATAACTGTAGGAAATTAACGCTTTTGGCTATCGATAGTTATTTACAGTTAGGTTATTTATTTACTTTATTAATTCTAGTTGGATTATTTATTCAAAATTGGTTTATATATATTAAGTCCATTAACCTACCAAAAAAATCCGAGCTCGACAAAAACAGTCAGTAGGCAGTTTAAGTTATAATAAATTATATGGATCGTTACACCAATGCACTACCGTCTTTGTGTTCACTATATATAGCTTCTCCAGTTGGATTATGGTACGTCAATTTTCAAGTCTCAGCTGTGCACAACAAATAATCTACCTCGCTCTGAAATTAACGTACCATAATCCAACTGGCTTTGCTATAACTGTTTGCACAGGCGAGACTTGAGATTCATTCCTAATTCACCTTAATTATATTTACCTCTCTCACAAACTAAAGCATGAGAGAGGGGTGTTCGGAGACATGGAACCCTCAACTAGCAACGCACTTTAGGTCTGTTCCGAATTTGAGTGCCGGCACCGAGGTATAAATCATCCGCAGAAATAGAGTTTCTAAAGAGGTCTATTCTAATTATTTCTAAATTCACTCGTATATTAATGCTTAAGAAAACCAAAAACAGGCTATTGTTAATATTATGCTCTATAACTTCTTGTGCATTGGGCGTATATATTATTTTGTATAACCTTGAGCAAAATATCACTTTCTTTTATCCACCTTCAAAGATAACTTCTGCTCCACTGAATCAGGAAATTAGAATAGGTGGTATTGTAAAACCTAATTCGATTAGCAAGTTAAAAGCTAATGAGATAATTTTTACAATTACCGATCATGTTCAAGAAATAAAAATATTTTATAGAGGTATGCTACCGGCATTATTCAGAGAGAGTCAAGGTATAGTTGCACAAGGGAAATTATCTGGTGATCTATTTATAGCGAACGAATTGTTAACCAAACACGATGAAAATTATATGCCACCTGAAGTAGCACAAGAGTTTAAGAATAAATAATAGATATAATTTCAATGTGAGCGTTGTTCACGGTTTTCGGTTGTCTGATTTACTATTCCTGATAGACTAGAATTTGGGAGATAATTTTTAAAATGTAAGCGTTCACGGTTTTTAAAAAAAAGTCGTCTGAGCTGAGGCTTTTAGTCGAAGCAATCCAGAAGATCTAGTACAAAGAACTGGGATTGCTTCAGAACTAAAGCTCTTCGCAATGACGTTGGTCGCCAGCTTTGTAAGTCGTATATTGACGTTCAATTTTAAAAACCGTGAACGCTTACTTTAAAATTACACAGTTCAGCGCCCTCCACCTTAAACACTAGTTCAATATTTGTCTTGCGAGTTCTTTTATTGCTCCATCTTCATTATTTAAAGCTGTTTTTAAGTTTAAAGCAGCAACTTCTGATAATTGTTGACCATTTATTACCGCTTGTTTAATGGTTAGGGCTGCATTTTTTCTTGCATCAATTGTAATACTATTATTATTTAATCTCGAAGTTAAAGTATTTAACACACTATCCGGCAATTTTTGTAATGCTACTATCGCTATTTGATTTAAAGCAATATTAGCATTACTGCCAGCTTCACTATTACTTCCAGCTATTCTTGCTAATCCAATAATTGATGTTTCTGATAATTCTTGCTTTTGTGATACTAATCCAATAAATCCATATGCTGCTGCTTGTTGTATATCAGAGTTAGTGCTATCTAGCACCTGTTCTAAATTCGTGATTAACGATTCAGGCAATCCATGGCCATTTGCTGCCACATGTCCTAAAACCCAAGTTGCATTTTGTCTTATTGATTCAGGAATATTTGTCTTATTGATAAAACTACTTACTATTTCTAAAGTACTGATAGGCAATTGCTGCTTTTGCTCTCTAACGCAATTTCTTAATGCAGCAGTAGCAGCACCTTGTGCTTCAGAATGAGATAAAGCTTTTTCTAATCCAACAATTGCCATCTCGGATAATGGTGCTTGTTTTGCTAAAAATATAAACCCATATGCTGCATTTGGTACTGTATCATTATCTAGTAATGCTTGCTCTAAACCTAAAATTGCCGTTTTAGGTAATTTTTGACCATCTACTGCCGCATGAGCTAAAATTACAGAAGCATTATGTTTTATTACTTTAAACGAATCTGATTGTTCATGACTATTTAAAAACTTACCTAACATCTCTAATGCATCAGTGGATAATCCCAGTGGTTGACGTTTTGCAAGACCTGCAAGGATGATGCTAACATTCTCTTTATGTACTGTGGATAATTGTTTTTGTAATCCAGCAATGGCTGTTGTAGATAAATTACTCAACTTAGCTACATATGCTAGACCAAGCACTGCATTATTGAGTATATCCCCATTGTGGTCATTCAATAGCATCTCTAGACCAGAAACTGCAATTTCTGGTAATTGCTGACCATTTTTTGCTGCTCTATATAAAATTTCTGCAATCGTTATCTTTCTTAGACCAGACATTTCTGTTATAGATAATATTGTGGACTCAGTAGGAAATTTTAAGACAGAGGGTATATCTACCGCTGCATTCTTGATTAATTCCTGAGAAATTGTTGTTAAGACCGAGTCTGGTAATTGTTGCTTCTTTCCAGCAATGTTATCAAATGCTGCAAGAGCCTGATACGATGCTAGATCGTAAGTACTAGATAAAACTTTCTCCAGTCCAACTAACGTTCTTTCTGAACATTTATGTCCATTACTGATTAAGTTGCCGAAAGCTTCTGCTGCTAGAGCAAGACTAGTTATATCTTTCTTTTCGTTTGAAAATAGAATATCTTCTAATCTGTTAATGTATTTAGGTTTCAGTTCTACATTTTTTTCTCTCGTTTTATCTCTTAAATCTCCAATACTATTTCCGCCACCAAGTCCACGAACATTGCTCTGCAGCCTTGTATCACCATTATCTAATGTAGTATTTGTAATAAAATGATTCTTCAAGTATATTGCACATACTTCTGGAGTCTTGATTTTTTGCATCTCCGGCGGTAAATCATGATCCTTCACTTTGGTTATCTGGCTGGTGTTAATATCAATTATATTAGCACGTACTGCACTACCCATGGTTGAATAAAGTCGTAATTCTTTATTATCACTTATTTTAGCTGTTCCAAGAACATATACATCTTGAGGAGATTGTTTATAATGAGCTGCTATTTTACTTGTGCTATCCTTTAGTGGTAGCTCTTTAGTTTGTTGATTAAGCGAATACTCTATGACTTTCATAATATTTTTCCATTAATTTTATAAAAACTAAGTTTGATGAAATCCTTATTAAATGGCTCTGTGTTCCTTTCTTGATTTTTCGTTTGAAAGAATAATGCTTGTTCTGACTCTTTTTGACTTCTTTTAATAAAATCTTCTTTCCATGCTTTTTCTTTTGCTTTTTCTTGTCGTTCCGCAAACCACTTGGAAAGAAAACCATTCTTATTAGGCGCAACATAATAACACTGCCTTTAAATTACTATAAATTTCAAGTGTTAATATTTAGTAAATTTTATTATAGTACTCCTAATATTTTAGCTAAAATCTGAATAAATGAAATGAGCATGGGGTTAAACGTCAGGTGCGCCACGATCATAGTAATATGATCGGCTGGCGTAGACGGAAATTTGGAGTGTTTGTAGCTATAAGGTCATTTTATAGTTTTAATTATATTGAAATCATAACGTTCAACAAACCATATGCGTCAAGTTAAGGAAAAAGAGACAATACGAACCGTCTAAGCCGAGACCACGATAGTGGTCGTGGCAAATCGGTCAAAAATAATTTTTCACTTGCTGGATTGCTTCGCCATCAGCTCGCAATAACGAGTTATATCACCTCTTTTTCCTTAACTTGAGAGAGTGTTCAACAAATTATAACTTCATGTTCATAACTTATCTAAAATCTTCGTCATCCGTTCCCAATAGTCGATATTACATCTATCCTCTATGCCCCACATCCATGTAAGTACCGCTTGCACGAAACACCAATCAATGATCCGGCGCTCTGATAATTCAAAAAATTCAACGAAACGAGTGATACGATGCTTAATAATACTTAAATGCTTATCTTGCTCAAGTAACTCTGGCATAGGGTTTCTGATAAAGGCAGCTACTTCATAGGCTTTCTCACCAATCACACCTTTTGGATCGATCACCACCCAATCATCACCATTTTTCAAAATATTATCATGATGCAAATCCCCGTGGAGCAATATTTCTTTAGCTGAGGTCTTTAGCAAATTATCACGTAGCCGTTTTGCTTTTTGAAGATATTGTGCTGGTATGCTCCAATCTTTATCTAAAGCTGCAAGCCAATCTTTAATGTGAGGGAATGTGTGTGCATGAGGTATCGGTGCTTTATGCAATCGCTTTATGACATTTGCCATGACATTAATAGCCTCATCATCATTTTCAGGAGAATAGGACTTCAAAGAAACACCAGGGCTTGCACGCATCTGCAGAAGCAAGCCGTTACTTTCTGCAAGCACCTGGACAACACCAAACCCTTGAAGCGCCATTAGTGCTGCAGCTTCCCGTTTGAATCCATCAATATCCAGACCTAATTTTAGAATAATTGCTTTAGAGCCTTGAAAACCAGATAGTACATAATTGTAGCTTAAATTTTCAACTGGCTTTAAATCCAATAATTCATAGGTCGCTTCCACCTGCACGATTAACTTTGGTAAATCAGCTAGCCACTGTTTGCCTACATCAAAGTATAAATTAATAATGTTTTGCTCAAATACTTTCATGAGATATTTTTCCGCGTGAAAATTCGATCATCTTTCAAGGCAGGCTCTTAGGCTCTGTGAATAAACAATAGACCTCTTCAGAAACTGATTCTTAGTGAGGAAGTTTTATTCGATCTGTAGTTGAGCACCGCAGAATATTTAATATATTTGAGGAGCGCAAACAAATTTCGACGACAAAATTACTGCTAAAAATTAGTTTCTGAAGAGGTCTAATGAATTCTATGTATGAGAAATAACTGGCGGAGAGAAGGGGATTCGAACCCCTGACACGCAAAGCGTGAACACGCTTTCCAGGCGAGCGCCTTAAACCACTCGGCCATCTCTCCATAATTAATATAAACTAGTAAATTTTTGAATATGAAGTCAAAATCAAACTAAGCGCTAGGTCTGTAAACAGTGACTTGAGTTAAGTATGGCAAACACACAATTATTTACTTTCAGTGAGTATACACAATTTATGAATGACTTCAAGAAGCGCTTTAGCTGTATACGGTTTATAAATTACATCGATTTCATTTACGCCAATGATTTGTTTTAAATCTGACACAGAAATTGTAAGACCAGTTTGCAATACTATTGGGATATTATGTGACGCTGGATTGCTTCGTATAACACGGTATACTTCATATCCACTAATATCACGTAGGGTAACATCCAAAAGAATTAGTCCTAATTTCTGATAAAATTGTTCCACCAACTCAAGAGCTTCAACTGCACTATAAGCATGGATTACTTTATAGCATGGATCATGTAATATTAAAGATATTACATCATGACATGCTTGATCATCATCTACAAAAAGAATGTTATATGTTTTTTGTTTTGAAGATACTAACCGTAGTGGTTTCGTCATATTATACTAATCTAACTATAATCTAGAGCTGGAATAATAAAACTAAACCTCGCTCCTAGTTGCGGCTTAGGATTATTCTCCGCCCAGATAGTCCCATGATGGGCAGCAATTATTTCACTGCAAATGGCGAGCCCTAGACCTGTTCCCACTATATTTGATGATGACTGCCCTCCACGATTAAATGCATCAAATATAGATTGCAATTCGTGTTCAGGAATACCAATTCCTTGATCAATTAAGCTAAACTGCCAGTAATGTGCTTCAGCCTTATCTACAAACTGTAAAATTGCGGTAATTGTACCAGTATTGGTATACTTTATTGCATTACTAAATAGATTCATTAATAATCTTATTATCTGCATACGATCACCATAGACAAAAGCAGCCTTATCATTAGTTTTGAAAGTTATGTTCAATCTTTTTCCATATAAATACAATATTTTACACTGACGAACAACATCGCGAACTAAGGATACTAGATCAGTTTTATTAAAATTATAGGTCATTTTTCCTGATTCAAGCTTAGATAGATCTAATAAGTCTGTGGTTAAGTTTGTTAAGAATAAACTACTATTAGCTATATTTCTAACTTGTTTTTTACATTCGGCATCATTCATTCCTTCCCAGTTCTCATATACCAACTGTGATATATTATAAATAGCATGAATCGGTGTACGTATTTCATGACTAATATAATTTAATAAATTCGTTTTTGCTTCTAACAACTGTTTTACCTCAACAACTCTTTTTTGTAATTCTATATTTATTACCATGGTATTTTGTAGTAATGTTTGTCGCTCCATCTCAGTAGCTTTAATATTTTTGGCAAAAAAATAACTAGGTAATAAAATACAAAAGCTGGTTAAAGTAGTATGATATAACAAGGAATATTCAAATTGCACTTGGTTATTATTAAATAAATATATAGCTATAGCTAATAGAATGCCTATTACAGCAATACAAACAAAATTCCACCAATCCATTATTAATATATATATAGCTAACCAGAGCAGAAAATTTAGCTGCCATTCCAAGCTATTTGCGTTATTTAATAACATAAAGGTGAAGAAAAATGGTCCTAGATAAACTAAACTTGCATATAAACAAATAAGTCGTACTATATTAAAAGCTTTAGCAGAACATTTATTATATATAATTAAGAAGATAGAGAAAAATAATCCACAAGCCCTCAGCGTGATATTTTCATATTCGAAAAAATCAAAATACTCATTTCTAATATAAAAAAATAAATGCCCTGTAATGCTTAATATACCAAAAATTAATGCGTGTTTTTCTGTTTTAGCAACACCTATTTTTAAAAATTCATGAAATGTCTTAAAATGACAAGTAGTATTCTTTGTCATATGTAAATCGTTATTAAATGTTAATAATAGAGTATACCATAATATTCACATAATGCAACCGCAAAAAGTAAACCTTGGGTTACATCATCACTCGCGTTGTCATCCCAAAGTCCGTTACCTGTCATACAAAACAACCTAGGGTATATTTTTGTAGATAAGACACAACAACTTAATTAAATAGACATTAGTATGTTTAAAAATTAATTAAAAATCTTAAATCTAATTTGAATAAAATAATTTAGCACTATTATGATAATTGTCAAAATATTATTACCTCTTACCCAATTATTTCCTTTAGAGTATTTAGCACCAGAAGCATTACAGCTTATTATTGGCGATTTGGTTATAGTACCATTTAGAAACAAAATGTGTACTGGTATTGTTTGGTCAACTTCTAATATAGCCAGTAATAATACTATTGTCTTAAAAACTGTGCAGCAAAAAGCTCCTGGTGATTTTACTTTAAATTCAGGAACCATGAATTTTATTAATAAAGCTAGCAGCTATTATTTAAGCCCACTAGGGTCTATGGTCAAACTGGTTTTACCAATAGATATCTCAGTATCTCCGATAAAAACCAGACACCAGCATATCCCATCACATTTTAATTTACCAAATTTATCGACAAATCAACATGAAATTCTAGCAAAGTTAAGAATGGTCAACAAACCAACGCTTATTCATGGAGTTACCGGTTCTGGTAAAACTGAGATATATTTTCATTTAGTGGCAGAATATTTACAAGCAGGTGCGCAAACACTAATTATGCTCCCTGAAATTGCACTTAGCAACCATATTATTCAACGTTTTATCAATAGATTCGGTTTTGAACCAGTGATCTGGAATTCTTCTATTACCAAAGCGCAAAAAAAAATGTCATTAAGAGGAATTTTAGATGGTCGAGTAAGAATGGTAATTGGTGCTCGCAGTAGTTTATTTTTACCATATACAAATCTTGGCTTAATTATTGTAGATGAAGAACATGATAGTTCTTATAAGCAAGAGGAGGGAATATTATATAATGCTCGTGATATGGCAGTGTTACGTGGTAGTTTAGAAAATGCTAAAGTAGTGCTAGTATCAGCCACCCCATCAATAGAAACAATTTATAATGTACAAATTGACAAATATCATAATATACCGCTAGCAAACCGTTATTCAGGCGCCACAATACCACCTGTAGAAATTGTTGATCTGCGTAAAGAACGCTTACCATACAATAATTGGTTATCTCCTTCGCTATCTACTGCTATCCAAGAAAATTTATTAAAAAAAGAACAAACCTTATTATTTCTAAACCGCAGAGGTTATGCTCCTTTAATGTTGTGCAGTTCATGCGGCTATCGCTTTACCTGTGGATTCTGTTCATCTTGGTTGGTTGTGCATAAAAATAGCAAACATCTGGAATGCCATCATTGTGGATATATATGCAAAATTCATCTCACCTGCTTGATATGCTCTGCCGGAGACACTTTGATTGCTTGTGGTCCAGGTATTGAAAGAATCGCTGAAGAAGTGCAACATCTTTTTGGCAATTATAGAATAGCAATTGTCAGCAAAGATGAGATTACTAACTCCAATAAAATGCAAGCTCTATTGCATAAAATGGAGAATAATGAGATTGATATATTAATTGGAACCCAGATGATTACTAAAGGATATCATTTTCCTAATCTTACTTTAGTTGGAATAATAGATGCAGATTTGGGTTTGATGGGCGGAGACTTACGAGCTGCCGAACGTACTTTTCAATTATTGCATCAGGTTGGCGGGAGAGCCGGACGAGAACATAAACCAGGAAAAGTCTTGTTACAAACTTATTACCCAGATCATATTGTGTTTTCAACACTTAAAAACAATGCTGAAGAACAATTTATAGAATATGAGCTTAATAATCGTCGAGATGCAAATTTACCGCCATTTACGAAAATGGCATCTATTATTTTGACTGGCAAAAATGAACATAAAATCTTTGATTATGCAAAGCAACTAGTAGCAATTGCTCCTAAAAGTAATGTCAAAATACTAGGGCCAGCAAAAGCTATGCTCGCAAAATTATCGGGTAAATATAGATATAGAATATTAATAGTTACAGCTAAGAAATTTAATTTACAACAATATCTCAAAACCTGGTTAGGTTTAGTGAAATTTCCATCTAGTTGCCAAATACGAGTAGATATTGATCCACAAAATTTCATGTAGACGTAGTTGTTTAGATGTCATCACGAACTTGTTTCGGGATGACATCATGTGTTTAAAGATGAACATTGCGTGTCCCGGAATCTGTTGATAATTACATAAGATGCTGCTCTGGAATAGCCACGAAGTGAAATAAATTCAGCATGACTTCATAAAAATGAAACGCTAATTCAACTCAAGTAACTATAACGCTCAACTCTATTAAGACAATAAAAAATAGGTATAGTTAATCCAGCCGCTAAAGAAAAAAGTATATACCACCCTAAATAATCAGCACACCAGCCAGCTAGCAAAGAAATTAGCACTCGAAATAGCGATCCAAATGAATAAAGCACGGTAAAGCTAGTGGCTGTGCAAGATGAACGACAAAATTTAGCCAGATATGCCAGATATGCTACTGCCCCTAAACCAGAGACCAAACTTTCCAAGCCTAAAGTCAAAATTAAGCATGAAGTATTATAGCCCATATATGTCTGGACAATAAACATAGATGCCGAGATTATTTGTAGCCCGCCGTAAAGCTTGAGAGTTATATACGCATTCCAGCGATTAACCAGCAATCCTCCAGCTAAACTACCACAAATCATCATCGTGGTACCAAAAAATTTTGAGATGTTAGCATATTCTATTTTACTAAACCCTAATGCATATATGAAGGGCGCTGACATCGCATTAAGAGAAGTGTCAGCAACTTTATAAAAAAAAATAAACGCAATGATCGGAAAAAAGTATGGTTGAGATACGACGTTGTAAAAAGAATTGTAGAAAAGTCGCAGAAAAGGTCTATCAGTATTGATTTTAGGTTGTTGATTTTGAGTTCTGACCTTCGAAAAACGTTGTAATAACCAAAAAACCAAACTTCCACAAACAACTATAGCTCCCATAAAGCTATAAGCTATCGACCATGAAAAATATTCCGCTATATAAAGCGCACCAGCTCCAGAAGTTAACATGCCGGCACGAAAGCCTATAGATTCCGATGCTGCCACTATACCTGAAAGATGAGCTGGAGTTAACTCGATGCGCAAAGCATCAATTACGATATCTTGAGTAGCAGCAAAGAATGATACTAAGGCAGCAAAAAGAACGGTCACCCATAAATTATGTTGTGGGTCACTAAATCCTAACCCGATAATACTAACAGCCAACAATATATTAGATAAAATACCCCACGAATACTTAATATTCAAAAATTTAGCTAAAATAGGTAGGTTAAAATTATCAATAACCGGTGCCCATAAGGGTTTAAGGCTATATGGAGTTGTGGCAAGCATCAATATACCAATGATAGTATTGGCTATCTTTAACTCTGTTAACCAAAACGCCAAAGTAGACAATACTAAAAGAAACGGTACACCGCTAATAAACCCTAAAAATAAAAAAAGAAAAACTTCTGTTTTATATTCTATAGCCTTGAACTTTAATATATGTCTCATTCAAGAAATGATGTTAGCTTATAACCTGCAGCAATTCTTCCCATTCTCGTTTACTCATCCCGCTAGATTCCTGATTTACTTCCTCACCCTTAATCAATTTTTTGATGACAGCAATCCCTTTTCTTGATAATTTTGCTCCACATAATCCATACTCTTCGAATGCTTCATAGACAAAAGGTACCCATAATTTGACAATATCCAACATCACTGCAGCATATACTCTGATCTCATATTGTGCGTGAGCATCAGCTCTTAGAGCCAAAAAATGTAATAAATTATGTAAATTAATTTTCCAATACCATTCTGTATAATAGTTTACAGTCAAATTCATCCTAGCAAGCTCTCTAGCTAAACCGACGCTAGTTTCATCAATAATATTACCTTGCTCATCTTCATTTAACATTTCTATATAATGCTGATAACAATTCAATGCATCATTTTTTAAAGTATCAAGGATTTTATTGGCAAGCGTCGGTGGCATCTTATCGACACTTCTTCCTTGTTTATTGCTAATCGATTGAACTGAAAGATGACTAGACTCCGGTAAATAAAACTCTCTAGATAAGATAGAATATCTAGCAGAATATTCATTAACACTAGCAGTGCGATGGCGTATCCATTGTCTTGCAACAAAAATTGGTAATTTTATGTGGAATTTCATTTCACACATTTCAAACGGAGTAGTATGAAGATGACGCATTAAATAGTTAATCAAACCCTTATCCTGATTAACTTGCTTAGTACCCTTACCGTATGATACGCGTGCTGCTTGTACCACTGCGCTATCATCACCCATATAATCAATGACTCTAATAAAACCGTGATCTAACACTGGTATGGCTTGGTATAACAAATTCTCCAGAGCAGCCACTGTTGCTCTCTTGGTATATTGTGATTCCATGGAAATTACTGATTCTTCTTTATCTTGTTGCATTCTATTACTAATGATTGATTACTCGAAATACTTCTAAAACAACTTCATCGCATAATTCTGGAAACAACAAAAGCAAAATATTACTTCTTATTAAACTCCCTAGCCTTAGCTAATCTAATAAAACGTGCAAAAGCAAAAATTACCGAATCTACAAATCCATCAAAACCAAATACAAAATATCTTCTGATAAAAAATGCTTTTAAAAACCAGAAGCACATTTCAAAAATAATTCTGATTATTGCAGGATTTCTGCCAATTAATAGCATATCTTTTGCCTGTTCTGTAGAATAAAAATTGGCTTTATCAACTAGCTGAGTAATTGATGTTCCTGACCTATGAAAAGCTATAGCATTTAGATCATATACCATATTGATAGAACTAATACCATCATTGAACAATACTGCATCATGAGTAGTGGTCTTAAGTGTATTAGCAAAACTACAAAATGCACGATTATATATTCTAATAAATTTATTGGCCGGAGCAAATAATCTAGGCTTCAGATCATTACGATGAAGAATTACAAAATTAATCTGATATGCATAGTAACGATCTTGCACATTTGAGCTAAAAATAAACTCGACCTCATCTTGCAATTCTGGTGATAGCTCTTCATCTGCATCAATATTCAAGATCCACTGATGTTTACACAAACCTTCGCCAAAAGCCTTCTGTTTTACATAGCCAGGCCATTCATTAAACACCACTTGAGCACCTAATGATTCAGCAATTTTTGCAGTATCATCAGTACTACCACTATCAATAACTATGATTTCATCCACTATCTTTTTAATACTATTTATTGCATTAGTAATTCTAGATGCTTCATTCTTTACGATAATAAATCCAGAAATTTTTGCCACATATACTCCGTGATCTTTAGCTGAAGTTGAGCAGAGCCCTTGCATAATTATATAGCTTATAAATCGATAAGGTAGTATTTTTAGGCTATACCAGAGGTCTGTAGACGAAGGTCAAAATCAAGGAGTGCTAGGAGTATCAAAGTCGAGAAGCGCAGCGTATACTTAATACGTGAGCATCGCAGATCTTTAGATACGACACCGCAATCCGCAGATTTTCACCGAGTATACACCCGAGTATACAATTCGTCATATATACTCAAGGTCTTATTCAACATTGATTTAAGAGAAAAATTATCTAACACTGATTGCCTAGCATAGGCAGTTAGCTCTTTAGCCTGATTGCTCCCTAATATGGTTAAACAATGTTGAATCTTGTCTGCTAAATCATCAACATCGCTAGGCTTGACATGGTAACCACTAATGCCATCAATAATAGTTTCTGCCGCACCGCCAATATTGGTAGCTATTACTAACTTTTCCATGGACTGACCTTCAATAATTGTTCGCCCAAAAGCTTCTGGTTCAATTGAAGCAGATAGTACCAGATCTGCTATCCCGTACAACCCCAACATATCTAATTCATTACCAAATATCTGAATTTTAGTCTGTAATTTAAGTTCGGTAATGCGATCCATCACTCTTTTGGCAAACGCTGGATGCTTCGATAAATCACCTACCATTAAACAATAAAAATCCAGATGTTTAATTTTATTTAATGCTTCAATTAGATTTATATGACCTTTCCACTCGGTCATCCTTGCTGGTAATAAGATTACCGACATTGATTTGCGGACACGATATTTATTTCTAAATTTTAACAATAATTCATCGCTAATGTTAGCTTGCGTAAAATAATTCGGATCGACACCACGATATACTACTCTGATTTTATCTTCATCAATATCATAATTTTCTAAAATATGCTGTTTAACAAAGTTAGACACAGCAATAACTACCTCACCCCTAGTCATGATACTATTATAGTATTTTTTAAACATTCCTGAAATATTATAAATTCCATGAAAAGTGGTGATAAACTTAGCATTGGTCGAACGTGTTGCCATATAGCAACTCCATGCTGGAGCTCGTGATCTTGCATGCACTAGATCAACATTATAGTCTTTGATTATCTGTTCCAGATTTTTGGCATTCGCTTTAATTCTTAATGGATTTTTGCTGTCTACATCTAGCTTGATGTGAGGAATATCAAGTTCTTTTAATTGTTCTAGTAATGATCCACCTGCAGATACTACTAGTGAACCATAATTCAATTCTTTTAATTTTCTTGCTAGTTCTATTGTACCACGTTCAACTCCACCAGATACTAAAGATGGTAGTACTTGTAAGATAGTTTTTTTATGATATTCTGGATGATTATTAACCGGCAAAGACATTGCTATTCAACATGAAATTATGAAAAAAATATATAATAATGCTGATGATACTCAATTTATTGTCTATAATCAGATTAAAAGCAACCAAAAAAACACTATTACCATAATTTTTCTGCATGGTCTAATGAGTGATATGCATGGCACTAAAGCATTATACCTTGAAAACTACTGCATAAAAGCTGGATATAATTTTATTAGATTTGATAATTTTGGTCATGGTAACTCATCCGGAAATTTTACCGAACAAACTATCAGCTCCTGGATTGGTGGCCTTGAAATGATTTTAAATCAATTAGTGACAGACAACCAGATAGTTTTAATAGGTTCAAGCATGGGTGGCTGGCTTAGCCTACTTTATGCAATCAAAAATCCTCATAACTTACTTGGTATTATTTGCATAAGCGCTGCTCCAGATTTTACCGAAGAATTAATTTGGAAAAAATTACCTTTAATACAACAAACAAAGATGCAAAAAGATGGAGTATTAGAGGTTAGCGGTAACTGCTGCGACACGAAGTACCCAATTAGTTACAAACTAGTGCATGAAGCCAGAAATCATTTATTACTAGACGGAAAAACTATTGCCATTGATTGTCCAACGCATCTAATTCACGGACTAAAAGATTTAGACGTACCTTATCATATTTCAGTAAAACTTATGGAAAAAATTGCAGGTGATACTATAGTACTTAAACTCGTTAAAGATGCTGATCATCGTCTTGCACGCCCAACTGATCTAGAAATCATCGCTAATTCAATAAATGAAATTATCAATCTAAGAGGGTATAGCTAGAGTCAGATATTGACAGTTAAATTTTAATGTGAGGAAACGCAAGCAGTGACTACTAACTGACCCACGCTATAGGCAAAGCTTAATTAGGTGGTGTTTGCTCATCCACTATAATTCCCCATTCTTCACAAAGTTGCTTTTGTTTTTTCTCTAAAATACCCGCTTGTACCCTAGCTTTTGCAGAATACACTCTTACTATTAATAAAGGCATCGACATATATAAGAGCTGACCTACAAATGCAGCTCCGTATATAATCATCCATGTATCTACATCAGCAATCACTAATTTTGCCATGGTATTAATTGATGGGCTTTCCCATAATCTTATTAAATATGGCATCGCTCCTATCAAATTAAATGTACAAATCGTAGCAGAAGCACATTTATGAGTATGGCGATCAAAAAAGAGCGCAATTATCGTTGGTAACATCGCCGCAGAAAAAAATACAAAAGCATATCTTGATACCACCACTAAAAAAAGCGCAATAGCAAAAGTTATGACTTTGATAAAAGATGCTGCGAATTTGAAATTACTTTCATCAGGATTCTGTTGTTGAGCCATAATACTTAAATTATATTATTAAAATAACTGTTACAATAAAACATAGTACATAAGAAACTAGCACCGTCAATTTTTGTCCTAAGAATATAGCCCGATCAAAAATTCTATCTTCTAATTGCAAAAACTGCATTTGATTTTTAAGGCGCTGAACTTCTTTACAAGCATTATAGTAGCCATTATAATCATTAATAAACTCAGTTTGATTATTCAATCTACTAACTATCTTGGACAAATCACCAGTTGTGGCGTCTTCTGTAAGTGTAGCCGCAAGTTTTTGTTTAAATTGAATATTATGCAAATGTTCATTAAATAATTCTACCACTTTAACAGTAATAACCTTACACAAATCAGCAATTTTAATATCCGGTTCGTGTTGCTGTGCAACACTCAGAATACATAAGCCATATATCAGATGATGCTCAGAAAATTTAGGAAAATTACTAAGAATTTTAATATCAGCTTCCTGCCTAAGAGATATTTTAGCTGCTATAAAAGCAATGATATGCCTATCAATATGGAACTTATCAGGTATTTGAGCAGCAATGGCATTTAAAGTTATTAATAACTCTGATAAATTAATCACATGCTCATTTACTACAATAGGACTAAAGCAAATAGCATAAAAATTTAATGAATAAACTACACGTTCTAAACCAAATATTGGAGACACAAGTGCAAAGAACTTACTGATATTTTTTAACTCAGCATCAAGATTTGTATTAACATTCATAGCTGATAATTTATTATCACTTACTTGCCAATAACGTTCTTTTATAACCCTCACTATCTGATCTATTGCTGATCTCCTATTTCTAGCATGCAGATAATGTATGACCACCGGAATAGAAGCGGCTGATATCGCAATTCCCTCTTGCCTAATTCCACCATGTGGATCAATGACTGAAAGTAATTTGGTCAATTTCCAGGTACGTTCATTACCATGAGCAAATACTTTATTGGATTTTTCACTACCTAATAATTCCTGTAATTCCTCTGTTATAGCACTACTTACATTATGCCGTTGTACCCATTTTAATAACCTATCATCATCTACAAACTGCAAGGCCTCATCCCAGTTATTAAACATCGCATATGCTATAGACTTTAAATTACTATAATTACGACCATTAAAGGAAATAAGGTTAGTATTTTCGCTAATTTTTTCAAACAATGAGGCTTTAGGAATATACCCCGAAAGCCACTCAAATATATTTCTGGTTTGCCATCTAGCTGCAGCATTATCATTTAAAACCCATTTAAAAAAAACTCTAAAATGCTCTGAGATTTTACGTTTACCTACCAACAATCTAAAAGTTGTGTGTTCAAAACGGTCTTCATTAAATGTATAAGCATTTTCATAATCAATCCACGGCTGTTTTCCTGTTAGAGCATAAAACACCGTAACTCCCAATGAATAGATATCAGCCGCTACGCCGTATATTGAACGACCAGCTTCAGTGCATTCAACAAGCTCAGGAGCAACATAACAACCAGTTTGGTAAAAATGGGGATACGATATAATTGGCTCTCGTAATAAAAATTGTCCATCATCTAACATAATTATATTAGATGGATGAATATTTCCGCATGGTATATTCATCCTCTCACATTGACTAATTAATGTAGTAAAACTACTAATAAAGCGATTCTCAATCTGATCTACTGATAATGGATCATACTGCTCCAGATGGTTAGCCAAACTATTCTTAAAATTATATTGTTCAACTATTGCCACTAAATTATAAGATTTGGTATAAGATATTTTAACTATGGAATATGTAATTAGTTTATTTAAGCCCTCAAAATTGGAAGTCTTGAGTATTTGAAAAATATCTAAATTTGGGATAAAATTCTTTTCAAAAACGATGGCAAAATATTCTTGCTCATTTTCTATGTTAGTTGCTTTGTAATACCGACAAAATTCATTATTTAGCTCATGTACCGGATCACCTATATTAATCTGATATAACCCTTCAACTAAATCTTCTTGCAGACTTTTTGGGATAATAATCTGACTACGAAAATTTATCGCTATTGCTTCCTGATCTTTCATACAACAACCCCAGGGTCAAGAAATATTTGAATTCTAAAAAACATGAATATTACTAAATTTTTAATAAATTATATCTAAATTGCTAGAAATTGTTTAAGTGAAAGTGATTGTTTAATATTTCGCAACACTTGCCTTCTGCCTAACTAAAACGAAAACTATTTAATAAACTAAACCAAATGTAATGAGGTCTATTACTCCTTTAAAATTGGATTGGCATCACCACCAGAAGATTGTAATAGAAGCTCACCTTTAGAGCGCCTAGAATATATTGTAACAAAATCAGTTTTCTGTAAATTCACCGCTGATTCTACCATAACCCTTCCTTGTTTTATCGCAGCTATTTTAGCCACCACAATTCCTGGTGGGTAGACAGCTCCATCACCAGATGTCACTACCTTTTCATCTTTTTGAATAATATGATTATTTTGTAGATATACCATATTAATTCGACCGTTACTTCCAGCTAAGATACCTCTCTCTCTTGAGATTGAGCTAACTACTGGAATTCTTGAATCAGCATCACTTATTAATATTACTTTTGCATAATTATCACTCACATCCACAACTCTACCAATCAACCACTCCCCATTTGTGACTATCTGATCAAGCTCTATACCATGACTCCGCCCCGCTCCTACCACTGCTGTATGACTAAACGGAGTAAGTGATACAGTAAGTAACCTAGCTGTAGTGTAGGGATATTCAATATCTTTTACAACTGAGAGCAACTTTCTTAATATCACATTTTCAATTCGTATTGATTGCATGTCACTTTGTTGTGTCTTTAGCCTAGCAATCTCCAATTTTAATTCTATGTTTTCTGATTCAATATCATTTAAGTATTTTATCTTACTTGTAATTGTATTAATTTGATTTATCACCTGCTCATATAACATTAGACTAACCGATATACAACGCCCAGTAGCTTCTAACGCAATATTAGATAAACTTTTGGTTTCAGCAAAATATAACAAATGTATTGATAAAACAATAAATATTATGATATTAAGACGTTTTATCATCATTATACCAAATTGAACAAACTCAAATAAATTATTTGTAGACCTAGTTCTGTTTGCAAGTATTGCCATAATTTATTCTTGTTTAAATAATACATGCTTAAATTTAGAAAATTCTTCAAGCACTCTCCCAGTACCAAGTGCCACACAAAACAAAGGCTGGTCTGCTACAAACACAGGTAGTTTTGTTGCCTCCGTTAACACATGATCCAAATTGTGCAATAATGCTCCTCCCCCAGTTAGGATGATACCTTTATCGGCAATATCAGAAGATAATTCAGGTGGTGTGCATTCTAACGCCATTTTTACTGCTTCTATAATCTGACTGATAGGCTCAACTAAACTTTCTGCTATTTGCTGAGAATTTAATGTCATTTCTTTAGGTATGCCATTAATTAAGTCACGCCCCTTAATTTCCATACTTTTTTGTTCTAATTCAGGATTAACATATGCTGTACCAATATGTTTTTTTATCCTTT
This sequence comes from Candidatus Trichorickettsia mobilis, assembly GCF_963422225.1. Lineage (NCBI taxonomy): Bacteria > Pseudomonadati > Pseudomonadota > Alphaproteobacteria > Rickettsiales > Rickettsiaceae > Candidatus Trichorickettsia > Candidatus Trichorickettsia mobilis. Next base: position 1,472,464 of record NZ_OY728607.1, on the reverse strand, counting down.
CTGCCGTGGCATCACCAATTAATAGATTATAGTGCCTTCTAATATATGAAATAATGGATTCATCCATTTTATCACCACCAACACGCACTGATCTTGCATATACTATACCACCTAAGGATACCACCGCCACTTCTGTGGTACCACCACCGATATCTACCACCATTGAACCAGTAGGATCAGTTACCGGCAAACCAGCACCAATAGCTGCCGCCATAGGTTCTTCAACCAAAAATACCTCTCGTGCCCCAGCAGCTTCAGCAGCTTCCTGGATCGCCCTACGCTCGACTGGAGTAGATCCAGACGGCACACAAATAATAATCATTGGGCCAGTAAAAGCTCTTCTGTTATGTATAGTTCTAATAAAATACTTTAACATCTCTTCTGCACCCTTAAAATCAGCTATCACCCCATCTTTGAGTGGGCGTTTAGCTTCAATATCAGCAGGAGTACGACCTAACATCATTTTTGCTTCATTACCAAAGGCATATGGTTTAAAAGTACCATCCTTTTTAATTAACGCCACTACCGATGGCTCGTTTAGCACTATGCCTTTACCTTTGACATATACTAAAGTATTAGCAGTACCAAGATCTATTGCCATATCAGACGAAAAAAGACCTCGTAATTTTAAAAACATCTTATATATCTCCGTATTCATTAAAAGAGGTTAGAAGCTGCATGCTCTATAATTCACGAATTATGCTAGGTTGAGAGTTATAGTCAATTCTAGAACTTGGTGCATTGTTATTCGTATATCGTCATTGCTAGCTGACCTCCATAACTGTCCAATGTCATCCTGGCTCAAGGCTGGGATGACATTAGTATTTTTAATCCAACTTCGGACAGTTATGAGCTTTAGCTTTGACGATCGATTAGAGCATCAACTTATCCAATTTGAGCGTATGACACGCCAACGGCTTCAGTTAAACGAGTATATCAAGCTTCGTATAAATGTAAAATAATAAAGCTCCCAATAAATATCACTAAACAAATAGGCAATAATACAGCAAGAAGAGGCTTAAGCCCATTATAAGCCAATATTCGTAATATAATTTCCATCGCAACATAAGCTGTAAAACCCAGCAAAACCCCATTTATCACCATTCTTTTATGAGAATTATCTCGTGTTCTCAAACTCAGGAAGCAACATGATAAAATTGCAGTAGCTGCCATCATTAATGGCTTAAATAATTGTTTATAATAATGTAATTGATAATTAACAACTGGCAATCCCGCCTTCAACAAAGTGTTAATTACTGTTGGCAATTCCCAAAATGAGATCATTTCAGGAGCGATAAAACTATTGATTAAGCTATTCATCGATAAGCTTGTTGGAATTACAAGATTTGCATAAGTTTCAGTGGTATTATCGGTAATTACTTTTGGTTCCGTTAATTGGAATACATTATTATCTAATTTAACACGAGGAGTGTCTATTCTTTTAATAAAACGATTTTTATCATCGACAAATAACATTATTACATCATGCATTTCATGAGTTGTTGGGTTAAGTGATTTAGTTTGAATAATTCGATTGGAATTATCATATTCTTCAAAAAAGAAAATACCAAATTGTGAGATAGTGAGATTATTATATTTTTTCTTAGTCAATTTTGTTTCTACCTGCTCGTATTTCATGAGTCCATATATTCCCAACGGATTTATTACTGTTATAATGAATATACCTAATAAAAACGTTGCCATCACTGGAATCAACAGCAACCGCCATAACGGTATACCATTACACAAAATAATTACTAATTCATTGTGTTTAGTTATCCTTCTTAAAAAGAAAAGCATAGCAATAAAACTTATTAATACTGAGATCTCATTGATAAAGTAAGGTATTTTATATAGCATTAATCGCCAAAATAATGGAGATGGTATGTAAGTTGATTTAAATCTTTGGAGTATATCAAAAGCATTTGATAACAGTAACATACCTACCAAAATACTACTGATTATACCAAATGACCTATAATATAATTGGAAAATATAGAAAGATAGCGTTCTATAATTGAACATGTACTGCAAATTAATTTAAGTGGTAAGTAACTTAAGCGGTGGGTCCGGCAGGACTTGAACCTGCGACAACACCGTTATGAGCGGTGCGTTCTAACCAACTGAACTACAGACCCTTAGTTTTTTTGAAGACTTTTCAACTTATATAATTATTATATTTGTAAGTCCAGAAAAATTTGTTGTACTACAATTTATGTTTTTCGTTTTTCACTATAGTTATTTAAGTTGAATTAGCATAATCATCTTAAACTGATGTCATCCTGAACACACAAAGAAGTAATAAAATATCATAATGTTCCTATTGCTAACTTATTACCTTAGCTAACAGAATGGCTCATAACCGTCCTAATAATCCTCACGATCCTGTCTATCAGCCGCAAACATCTAATGGAAAGATTATTAGAATGGAGAGCCATTATGCACGGGTTTTAGGTAGCTCAAACAGTATCCAGGCTATTAATGCTGGAGCAAGATTGCTGCTTAAAACGCCTTAGCAGATAATGTATCTCCATATCATTGCTGTGGGGTTTACACCAAAATATCAAAATTTGATCTGATAGAAGGATTATATTGTTTACCTTAATGCTTTTCAGAATAGACCTCTTTCGAAACTGGACTAAATATGCTATAAAGTCGAATTTACTTAATTTAGAACTATATGAGATATAAAAATTTAAGCATTTTATCGGAAGAGCATTTTAGAAGATTAACTGGGGTAAGAAATAGTACATTCGAAAAGATGGTAGGGATTTTAAAGACAGAGAAACAAATAAATAGGAGGTACCAAGGTGGCAGAAGAGCTAGTCTTAGTATGGAAGACAGCCTATTAATGACACTTGAATATTTAAGGGAATACCGTACCTATTTTCATATAGCTAAGAATTATGGGGTTAGCGAAAGCAGTGCATTTAAAACAATTCGTTTTGTTGAAGACACTCTAATAAAACATCCGGATTTTGCTCTTCCAGGTAAGAAGGCTCTAGTTAAAAGCGGTATGGAGTATGAATTAGTTTTAATAGATGCTACAGAAAGCCCTATAGAGCGACCCCAAAAAAACAGAAATACTATTACTCAGGTAAAAAGAAAAGACATACGTTAAAGACTCAAATAGTAGTAGATAAGAAAAGCAAACGAGTCATATGCACTTCTTTTTCCAATGGTAAGCGTCATGATTTTAAATTATTTAAAGAATCAAGAACCCATATACTGCCTGAGGTTAAAGTGATTACTGATACTGGTTATCAAGGCTTACAGAAGATTCATACAAATTCTGAGCTACCAAAGAAAAAGAGTAAAAAGAATGCTTTAACCAAAGAAGATAAGAAAAATAATAGAAGTTTAGCAAGTGACAGAGTATTAAATGAAAATGTTATAGGTATGTTAAAGCGTTTTAAAATAATTGCTGATAAATATCGAAATAGACGCAAAAGATTTGGTCTTAGGTTCAATTTAATTGCTGGTTTATATAATTGGGATCTTGGTAAATGAGTTTCGAAAGAGGTCTAATATAGTGAATTCGGAGAACATCATTAATAAAAACAAGTAATCCAAAACATTATGGAAGAAGCGTATAATATTCTGAATCTTGTTGGCAAGATTTTACATGAAATTTGGCACTATACTTTACTAACAATATCAGGCAATAGCGTCAGAGTATCTAACATAATCATGGCAATAGCTCTTGTTCTGGGCGGACTTAAATATTCTAGATATTTTTCAAAATATGTAAAAGATTGTATAAAATCTAAAATTAATGCCGATAAAGATGCAGCCAATGCTATTGAGAAACTTATACTATACATAGCATTATGCGTTTATGCCGTAACAATTTTAGAAATTGCCCATGTTCCACTCAAGACTTTTGCATTTATAGGCGGTGCACTTGCAATAGGTATTGGTCTCGGTGCCCAATCAATAATCGGCAACTTTATCAGCAGCTTGATCATCATGATCGAGCGGCCTTTGAAAATAGGAGATATAGTTGAAATGGAAGGAGTGCTTGGTACTGTGACTTCAGTAGGAGCACGCTGTGTTGTACTAAATACATTTTCCAACGTTGAAGTATTAGTGCCAAACAGTAAGCTTATGCAAAACAGTCTAGTAAATTGGACATTAACTGATAGTTCAATAAAGCATCAAGTAGAGATTTCTACTCCAAAAACAAGTGAATTTAATTATCAAGAATTTATCAAAACTCTTAAAACAGTAATAGATAGCTTAGAATTTGCTCATCAACACACTGATGAGACAGAAATATATCTTACCAAAATAGATAGTCACCAATTTACATTCTTAATTAATTTTTATTGCAATATAGCGCAATTTCAGAATCCAGAATATGTAAAGGGAACGCTAAATATAGCTTTATTAGAACATCTCAAAGATTACGAATTTACCGTTATCTACCCAAAAATTGTAGAATTAAAACCTTTGTCTGACAAAAGCGATAAAACTCCAGGAGACTAAGTTATAGAACCGATAGTGTGAGGAAAACTAATCAAGCTTTAATTCTTTCTCAACTTCAATTCGGATATTTGATAATAGATTTTTTGCAAGCGCTGGATCGATGCTTTCAACCATTAAGCGGATAATTGGTTCAGTGCCAGATTTACGTATTATAATCCTGGCTTCTTTGGCGTAAATTTCTTGGTACAATCTGGTGATATTCTCTATCTTGTCTTTGCAAATAAGATTTTGTTGTCCATAATATTTATGATCATAATATATATTATGAGTAAATTGAGGTACCGGAGTGAATTTATTGAGAACCTGACTAATTGGAATATTTTGCGCAATTTTATACATTGCTAGCACTTGCAGAGCTACCTTAATACCATCACCTGTAGCTTCGTTTGAACCAATGATAATATGACCAGATTGTTCACCACCTAAATTGCACCCAAGTTCACGCATTTTTTGAACTACATGCTTATCTCCAACATTTGTTCGCACAAGACTAATACCAATGGTGCTTAAATACAGCTCAAGCCCCATATTTGACATAATTGTGGTCACCACCGTATTATTTTTTAACCCATTATCCATAGTCGATAAATAACCGGCAAGCGCTGCAATGATCTGATCCCCATCTATAGCTTGTCCATTCTCATCGATTATTAAAATCCGGTCAGCATCTCCATCCAACGCAATGCCTAAATCTGCCTTATGCTCTACTACCTTTCTAGCCAGCTCTTTTGAATCCAAAACACCACATTGGTGATTTATGTTAAAGCCATTGGGGTTAATGCCACAAGTAATTACTTCCGCTCCAAGTTCATGAAATACTTTGGGAGCGACATCATAAGCAGCTCCATTGGCGCAATCAACTACTATCTTAATACCATCTAACTTATGAATATGTGGAAATGAATATTTCACGTGCTCGATATAACGACCACGTGCATCTTCTAGTTTTACCGCCTTGCCCAAATCATTATAATGCGCCACATACTCTGATAAATCAGTAGACATTAGTTGTTCGATCTTATTTTCTAATGCTGCATCTATTTTATAACCAGATGAGTCAAAGAACTTAACTCCATTATCATAATATGGGTTATGTGATGCTGAGATCATCATCCCTAAATCTGCTCGCAAACTTCTGATCAACATTGATATGGCTGGAGTAGGGATCGGTCCTACCAACACTATGTTAACTCCCATTGAAATAAATCCGGAAGTTAAGGCGAATTCTAGCATATAACCTGACAGTCTGGTGTCTTTTCCAATGACTATAGTAGGTTTAGTTGGTCTTTTTTCTGAAAAATCACAAGCTACAGCTGTTGCCATCGCAAGTTTAATCATGATTTCCGGAGTAATGATGTTAGTATTACTCCTACCTCTGATTCCGTCAGTACCAAAATATTTCTTTTGCATTATCACTGCACCTTATCTAAAATGATATACTCATTAGGCATTGCATTTTATATTATTATTGATGAGTAATACAGTTTTTTTCATAGATACGGAATATAGCAATCAAATGATTGCGTCAAGACCAATAAAGCAATATGCTGTGGATAATATTACTAATTATTTAGTTGCTACCACAATATCTCCTCATAGTATAGTCCTTGTGAAATCTAACTTAATTGGGTTAACCGATGAAATTATTGATCAGTTCATAAAGCAAAAGGCCACACAGGAAATTCTAGTAGGAACATTAGCAAATGTTGCGTGTATAATCGGAATTAGCGGCAAATTACTAAGCACGTTCTTGCCTAATAGCCAATCTTTTGATGATGCCGTTAACAGTGAATCAGTCTATGATCTCAGCCCTTATCCTCTAACATTACTAAATAATATGACCAAAATTGTTGCGTTTGAACAGGAAATACAAAATAAATTACGACAAAGTGCGATTGATAAAGGAGTGTTCTTACAAGATCCGGCTACTACTTATCTAGCATTTGATACTGAATTTGGCAACAAGGTATTAGTTGAACCCAATGTTTATTTCGGTACTAACGTTAAGCTACATGATCATGTGCATATTAGAGCTTTCTCTTACCTAGAAAAAGTAGAAATAGAAAGTGGTGCAAAAATAGGACCTTTCGTTCGAATACGTGGTGACAGTAGGATTGGAAATAATGTTAAAATAGGTAATTTTGTTGAAATAAAAAATTCTATACTCGATACCGCAAGCAAAGCAGGCCACCTATCATATATTGGAGATAGCATCATTGGCAAGAATGTTAATATTGGTGCTGGTGTTGTTACCTGTAATTACGACGGTTTTAAGAAACACCAAACTATAATCGCAGACGATACGTTTGTCGGCTCAAACAGTTCATTAATTGCCCCAATAACTATCGGCACTAACTCGTTTATAGGAGCAGGTTCATTTATTAATCAGAATGTTCCGAATAACACTTTTGCAAGTGGCCGTAGCAGGCAACAGATGAAACCAAATCGGAGAAAATAAATATGTGTGGGATTATTGCTGGTATTAGTATTAATAATATTTCACCAATTTTAGTCAGTGGTTTGGAAAAATTAGAATATAGAGGCTATGATAGTGCGGGTATAGCTGTGCTAATCAATAATAAACCTCTTATACATACAGTCAAAACTGTCGGTAAAGTTAATGTTTTAAAAAAGCTACTCTCCTCCAAAAAAGAATTAAATAGTCATATTGGTATTGGTCATACCAGATGGGCAACTCATGGAGTACCAAGTGTAGAGAATGCTCATCCACATGGAACAGAACGAGTGGCTATAGTCCATAATGGTATTATTGAGAACTATAGCCAACTAAAGCAGGAATTACAGCACCTAGGCTACCAATTTAAGTCCGATACTGACACTGAAGTTGTTGCCAACCTCCTTGATTATTACCTGACATTAGATGTTGATGCTGAGGCTGCTGCTCATCAAACTATCAGTAGATTAGAAGGCTCGTTTGCGGTGGTTTTTATGTTTAGAGATAGTCAATTTCTATTT